>DAOVBC010000044.1 GCA_030670715.1 Deltaproteobacteria bacterium
TCCAGCATCTCGGCTCCTCTGGTGATTATTGAGCGGTCAACACCGGCCGCAAAGCGTTTGTTTTTCCATTTTTTCTTGACCGACTTCGCTTTCATGTCCATTACACTTTTGGATGGACGGACCAGCGCCGCTGTAACGACAAGCCCGGTGAGCTCATCAATCGCATACAGCACCTTTTCAAGTTCGGTTTGCGGTTCAACATCTGTACATATGCCCCAGCCATGGCTAACAACAGCCCGAATGTATTCCTCGGGCCAGTTGTGGGCCCTGAGGATTTCCTCGGTCTTCTTACAATGCTGATCGGGATATTTCTCGTAATCCAGGTCATGGATCAGGCCAATGACTCCCCACATCTCCTCGTCTTCTCCTCGTTTGCGGGCCATGTAGCGCATGACGCCCTCAACGGCCAGCGCGTGTTTGATAAGGCTTTCGCTTTTATTGTACTCTTTCAGCAGGTCAAACGCTTCTTCCCGTGTCGGCGCTTTTGAATTAGTCATATTTCCTCCTCTAAGATCAATTCTTTGGCAAAACCACTCTCCTCTCCGCTCGTGAGGTATTTTGGGGATATCAGATCCTCCGATTCAATACAAGTCACGTAATATTTGACCAAATTTGTCAGAATTGTTAATCAGGAATTAAAAATATTATTAATAATATTGACGGTATCGTAAAAAGTTCCAATTCCCGTCACTCCGGCGAAAGCCGGAGTCCATAACCATCTGAAACGACTGGATAGCGCTAAAGCTTCACTGCGTGCCCGGCGTTCGCCGGAATGACGGTCCGAGCCGGTTTCGGACTTTTTAAGAGACTATCAATATTGATCGCCGACATCTCATCGCGGTATCAATAACTTTTTTAGGGAAAAATCACCGGATCTTACTAATGCGGTATCTTTCCGGGGAGGCAACGCACGTGGTTATAGCTCCGAAAATGGCAAATAGAACCCGATTGCCTTTGTTCACTATTGCAATATTGGCCGGACTTTTGTTGGGATTTCCCGTATCTATAGCTGCCGGTATGGTTGTTTTCGATCGGATTACGACCGTAGGCAAACCGGTATTTTTAAAAATCCTGACAAAGGGGCAATTTTTTTCCGAAGGGGGCAGAAGGGTCGAAGTCCGCATCGGTAACCGGCAGAGTCACCATCTGTTGAGCGGCGGGGACGGATATGCATATTTAAAATATCTACCGCAGGCTGCGGGGTTCGAAAAAATCATCGCCGTTTCCGAAGACGACGAAGCCAGCGGGTTACTCCTGGTAATGAATCCGGGGGAAACGGCCCTGGTTATCGGCACGGAAGGCGGACTGCGAACATCCCTTTTTTCCGAAAAAACAAAATCAGACAGCCGGGAAGCGCTGATTCAATTAACTAAGCAATTCCGGATAGTGTACCTCACCCGGTGGCTTGGTATGGGCCTGGTGAAAAATTGGCTAAAAAGGGAAAAATATCCACCATCGGTGGTTCTCCGCTGGCGGGGTCCGGAAGTGTTTAAAAAAATGAAAAACAGTGATATAGAGGTTGCAGCAGTTATCGGTTCTGCCGCCCTGATGAAGGCGGCCCCGGAATACGTCAAAGAACGATATACATTTGAAAAAACCACAAAAGGAACCACGGTAAAAGACTGGGCGGAAATCGTCAGATTGATCCGGAGTGAGAACGGTGGATCCCCTGATCAGCAACCTGGATTGAAGGATCAGGATTAACCCGCAGGTGTATTGCACAGATCTCAACTCAACCGGCTGGAATGTTGGATAATTCAATGGCATAGCCAATGATCTCTGACCCCCGCCATGCGGGATCTTCGACGGTCCCAGAGGACCAGGTTTTTGAACACGCAATAAAGGGTTGGTGATATGATCAGCGCAATTGTAATGGCCGGTTACAATAATAAATGGGCCGTCAGAAAATACGCCAGGACGATAGCCGAACACTACGGTGAAAAATTCATCGAAACCGGTTATAAGCCTCTGCGGGAATTTGAAACGCTCGAAGGGGGAAACCCCGTCCACAAACCATTGATCCTGTTTACGCTTGAAAAGCTTGTTGAAATGGACCGGATCGGCGATATCACGATTGTCGGCCACCGGATGCTCCTCGAGCAGCGTTTGAAAAAATTTATCAAAAATGTCGATAAACCGTGTAAAATAATCAATCAGAATTCAAAAATCCCTCCAGACGTTATCAAACGCTTTAATATCCTGCCGCGGAAAATGAAATACAACTCGATTGCCGGTAATATGATCAAGGGTTATGCCGGAAGTGCCGCAGGCAAAAATGCACAGCATGCTCTGTTCGTCGCCTCGGATTCTCCCATGACCTCCCGCAATTTTATCGAATACTTTCTTGATGTTGCAAAAGATTACGAACAGGGATTTGCGATCATACTTCCGGCAGTTTTGATTGAAGATTACACGGACCGGTTTGGTAGAATGCCGTTGCGGCTGATCAACGACTCAGGGCTTAAGCTTTCCGACCGGAAAGACAGCTATGGCAGACAAGGTTTCAGACTCTCTTCGGTGATTTATGCCAATCCCTGTGAATTCGATGTTAATTCCGCCAATACCGCTTACAATCTTCGCAAGTGTCTGAACCCCAAAGTCCAGCTGAAGTTGTTCAGAATTACACGTGCACAGGGTTATCCGAACGTGTATTCAAAACACTTTTTACGTAAAGATTTGAGCGTTACGGAAGTGGAAAATATTACTTCCGAATTTTTTGGTGGCCGGCTGAAGATCATACCAGTAAGAGATGTGGAGTCGAGTTATGATTATGACGGCACGGATCACGAATTTCGCAAACTAAGCCGGATGTTGAGGAAAAGATGATTGAACTTTCCCGATTTTTTCTTGACATAAGTGTTTAGCTGCTATACACTCACAGCATGAAACAAAAACAAGAGGTGTCGCCCCGTTCCATCGTCGAGTCATTTAAACGGGTTGCCAGGAAGTGGCAAAAACTGGAAAAACAACCGCGGAAGTTCGGAACAGCCATTGAGTTGCACAGTTCGGAGATTCACCTGATCGAGGAGATCGGGGAAAATGAGGGATTAAGCGTAACGGATATCTCCGGATTGCTCGAGGTAACAAAAGGCGCGGTTTCGCAAACACTGAAAAAACTGGAGGCGAAAAAATTAACCACTAAGAAGGAAGATCCGACAAACACCTCAAGAGCCCTGGTGGAGCTGACCGCCAGGGGTTGGGAGGCCTTTAACGCGCATGAACGATGGCACGAGGCTATGGACGGCGGTTTCAGGAGCTACTTTTTAGGTTTGGATAGTGATAAGATTATGTTCTTAAAAGAATTTCTCAAAATATTCGAAACGTTTCTCGACAGTAAGGATAGGCTGAAGGAATAAATTTTTTTAATTTAAGTGTTAAGCTGCTATACACATATACGCTAAGGAGATGGCTAATGTTAAAAAAGTTACGTTACGGAATTGAACAAGACAGGATGCCGAATATCGCATTTAAGATGATGGCAACGGTATTCAATATCAGAGACTGCTTTTTCTCCCTAGATAAGCTCCTGGATCAATTTGCGATAAAGGAAGGCCAGACCATTATTGATTACGGCTGTGGTACCGGTACATATGTCGGCCGGGCCTCCCGGTTGGCGGGTGAGAAAGGAAAGGTCTTTGCGGTGGATATCCATGAGTTGGCAATTAAAGAGATCGACAAGAAGATTCACATGGAAAATCTGAATAACGTTGTCGGAATACTCGCAAAAGGCAATCATTCACCACTTGAAGATGATACTGCTGATATTATATATGCACTGGACGTATTCCACATGGTCAGTGATCCTCAAGCCTTTTTAAAAGAGCTGAATCGCATATCCAAACCCGATGGCGTCTTGTATATAGACAATGGGCACCAGCCCAGGGATAAGGCCAGGGAAAAAATTCTGTCATCAGGAGCATGGTCCATTGTTGAAGAAAACAAACGTTACTTGAGGTGCAGACCTGTTATCCAAGGCCATGACGGTGCACCTTGAAATCAGGGCTGAACCCACTGAGCTACCCATTCTTTTTAACTTATACCGCTTTCCATAATTATTTTCCGAAATACGGAATTGCGGTATAAGTGGTTGTAGAAAAAAACATTAGAATACCGGAACGTTTTTTTGACAACCACTATATTCCGTTTCTGTGGCCAGCTTTGCCGCTTTATCAAAAAGTGCACCCAGCAACCGGCTTTCTGTAATGTTGGATCAAATTCAATATCGTATGACATAAAAATATTCAGAGGCGTAGCGCCATACACAGCCCGTCATGTTCGGGTGAATGAAGGGGCAGAAACGAAAAAAGGTTAACATATTTCCATTCGGAGGAACCGGCAATCAAGCGGTTGAAAGGGCCCGCATCTTTAAAACCCACATTATCGGCAACGAGAAGACCGTCTTTTTTAAGCAGCCGCCGGCAGTGCGGCAGAGCGCCATCGTAGTCCGCTTTTTCGATATCCATGAAAATAAAGTCAAATGGTTCCGTCATTTTTTCCATTTCTTCCAGAGCGCCGCCAACCCGGACTTCAATCAATCGGTCCAAAGCTGCTCTGGAAAAATTATTCCGAGCCCTGGACGCCAACGCCGGATCATTTTCTATGGTGACGAGGCGCCCGCCGGGGTGCTCAAGTGCTCCGGCAAGAAAAATGGCCGAATACCCGGTTGCAGTACCGAGTTCCAGAATCCTTTCAGAGCAGGTGACCCGGGCTAAAATGAACAGCAGCTCACCAACGACAGGACCGACGATCGGTATGTCTTCGCGCAGGGCTTCTTCTTCCAATTCGCTCAAAAGAGCGCCCCTCAGAGGGACAAACTGCCGGAAGTATTCTTCCGGATTATCTACCAGGTCAGACATGGGTTCTCCTCGAATACATGATTGGATATGAGGTGTTGTGCATCACCGCTAAAGCATGCATGAAATCTAGAAAAATGCCTAAAATTGCAAATGCCTAAATTGCCTAAAGTTAGAAAAAGTATAGGATCCGATTACTATTTTAGGCATTTTAGCGCATTTTAGGCATTTTTTACACATATAAGATGCCGGTCGAATTATCTCTCCATGGTGTAATAATTACCGGGCTAATCGCTTTGAGCCACAATCTCATACTCGGTTGTAATCTTAGCTACTCCGCGCACGGTAGCCGATACCGAACAGTATTTTTGCTCGGAGAGCTCAATCGCCTGCTGAACCGCTTTGTCGGTCAGGTTTTTACCGCTGAGCCGATACTTGAGATGGATCTTACGATACGGCCAGGGGGCTTCGGAATCGTGTTCGCCATCGGTAATGATTTCGAGCATGCTCACCGGCTTACGCTTTTTTGACAGAATTTCAACCACATCATATGCCGTACAGGCGGCAAGTGAGATCAAGAGTAATTGAGAGGGTCTGAGGCCATTGGGGTCATCTTCACCGGACAGCACAACGCTGTGATTGTTCGAATCCATTCCAACAAATTGATATCCGGTGATCCATCGAACTGTTGTTGTCGGCATAGTGCTTCTCCTTTGAATATGAAAATTGGATAATCCAGTTTCAGGCGGTTCACTTAACAACCCGATACCGGGCAAAAATTTCATCGCTGCCGAGTTTTTTAAAATCGATAAGCTTCAGGTCCACAGAAAGCCGGTCGGAAAAAAGAGAAAGGCCGGTTCCGAAAATTTTGGGTGAGAAAGTAACATAAATCTCATCGATCAGGCCTTCTGCGGCAAAAAGCGTGTTTATCTTGGAACCGCCGGCCAGAATGACTGTCGAAAACCCTTCTTTTTCCAGATCCGCCAACAGTATTGTGGGCTTCTTACCGGTAAATACAAGATTTCCCTGCTCGGACCAGCGCACTTTTTTACGGGTTAACACAACGTTTTTGCGGTTCGGAAGCGGCTTGCCGATTGCATCGTAAGTTTTGGAACCCATGACAACCACCCCTGCCTTCTGAGTGGCTTCTTTAAACATCAGTTTATCTTCTCTACCGGTCCAATCCGGAAAATGGTCCTCGTCTCTGGCAATTTTACCATCTACCGTCATTGCCATGATCAGGATAACTTTCATCGGCATACCCTATTTCCAATCCTGATTGTTTGTACGTGTTCACGGGGTGCGCTGCCCCGATTCACTCCGGTGGCTACGTGTCTGGTCATTTCAATGACGAAGCCACTCCGCCAATATCGTTACTCGGGGAAACGTACCTCGTGAACACGTACGGTTGTTTTATAGACTATTTGAGCCGGTGAGTTAAAATACCAGTTTCCACTCATCCAATCCTTTTCGGACCACAACCTCATCTTTATCGATTCGCGTAATGGAATAGCCGTCAATTGTGCTACCTTCCCGGACGACGTTGTCGTTGATAACGGCGATTCGATCCTTTGGCTCTTTGGACCATGAAATCGCCTGGAGCATCAGCCCGGATGCTAAAATCGGTATGCCGGCATTCGGATTTGGGATCGCATTGGCATTCACGGCTGTTTGCCTCCGGCGCGGTGGTACCGGTTTTCTGGATGAGTACTTTTTACTCTTTTTTACCAGCGGGCGCGATGCCTTGCGTTTTGTTGTGGTTTTTTCGGCAGGACGAACGGGTTCAGAAGTCGCCGCCTGTCGCGGTGGAACACGGACAGGACGATTCGGCTTTATTGCGGAATCCGGGGCCGCCACTTTTTTCGCGGCTACCGGAACCGGTTCGGGTGGTGCCGCCGTAGTGGTGGCTTCGCGGTCTGCCGGCTGCTGCAAATAGATAAAGATCCATCCGACAACCGCAAAGACTATCACACCCAGGAAAATCCACAGGAACGGTGTGAATCGGCCGGAAGTGATCTCCCACCGGCGTATGGTTTTCTTGGTTCCCAACTTCTGGGGCAGGGAGATTCTTTCACCGGATCGGGTAAATTCATCTTCCAGCTTTTTCAGCGCTTTTAAAATGGAACTCAATCTCAGTATTCCTGTTCCGGAAAAGCTTGATCCGGGCGGCTATTCTACTTAGCTTCGATGTGAGGGATGTTCAATGATGCTTTTTCATTAAAAAGAACAATTTTTGTTAATGGCCCGACGATACCATCCGCTCTTAAAGCGTACTTTTCCTGAATTTGTCTGACCGCCTGTTCGGTGTTTTCGTCATAATAGGGACTGATATCGATCTGTTCAAATCCGATGTCCTGCAGGAATATTTTAAGCATGATCACCGACTCATGCGGCCTGTTGCGCGGAAGCGCTCCCTTATAGGTCAAAAAGTTTTTCCATGGAATATATGCCACCCCGGTGCAATGCGGTCTTAGCACTTCCGGTGTCACCTCGATGAACAGGTTTCTTCCCGCCCGGCTGAGTGTTATTTTCCGGTTATCAATTTTACTGATTGTCAGAAAGCCCGGTCTCGGATACTCCGGCAGTTTGATTTCAAGGATCGCCGGAAGATTTAAGTTTTTTAAGAGGTCAAAATCCAGAGCCACACGAGTTACGGAAAGCCCGACCGGCTTTGCAGCCTGGCGGAAAAATGCATAATCGTCCGTCAGATCATCCAGCTCCGGTGCAATCACCTCCCCAACACCCCAAAGTCCCAGCAGGGATACCAGCGCCAGGTGCCGTGCAGAGCGGACATCCATGTCTTTTATAAAACCCGGCAAATCCGAAGTGGTGTTCGGTTCAGCGCCCGGCGGTGACATCTTTGTTGCCTTCAGGGCCATTGCCGGATTTACCGCCGCTTCCAGGGCTGTAAAATCCGTCTGGTAACTCTGCGATTTTTGATCGATTACTTTTTGAAACAGTTTTAACCGGTTAATCGATCCCCCATGAAAAACAAGGAAGAATAGAATCGCCAGACAGGCGGCGGCAGCGATAACAGCAGGCCGTTTTATTGCCTGCAGACCGAATCGCTTCACATCGCCCCTGCCAGCCAACTCCCGGATGGCAGCCCGGGTGATTCCGTCGGTAATCTTTTTTTGATTCAAACCGAAAGCCGTTAGCAACGCCCGGTCACTGACGATGTTGATCAGCCGCGGAATTCCTGCCGAATAACTGTAAATGTTGCGATACGCAGCGCTGTTGAATTCAACCGGTTCCTTTATGGTTGCCACATGGATACGATGTTCAATGTATTCTCTGACCTCTTTAAACGGCAGGGGGGAGAGGTGGCAGCTTAACGTTATGCGCTGACCGAGCTGCCTCAGCTCATAAGAATCCAGCATTTCCCCGAGTTCCGGTTGCCCGACCAGTATGATCTGCAATAGTTTGAACTTGTTGGTTTCAAGATTGGATAGCAGCCTCAACTGCTCCAGCACATTTCGTTCAAGATTCTGGGCTTCATCGACCAGTAGGATCACCTTTTTGCCCTCGGCCTTTTTCTGCATTAAATAGGTGTTGAGTGCATCAATCAGTTCTTTGGTGTCATCCGCATCGGTCTCAATGCCGAATTCATCGTTGATAGCTTTAAGCAGTTGCTTCGGTCCCAGCTTCGGATTAAAGATATAGGCCGCTTCCGTCTGATCATCCAGATTTTCAAGGAACACCCGGCACAGCATCGTCTTGCCGGTACCGACCTCACCGGTGATTTCCACAAAGCCGTCCCCCTGCGAAATGGCATAGATCAGGTGGGCCATCGCCTCTTCGTGGCTCTGGCTTAAATAATAATACTCAGGGTCGGGTACGAGTTTGAACGGTCTTTCTCGCAAAGAAAAGAACTTTTTATACATCTCAGTTCCTCGATGGCCGGGGCCTGCATTGCCCCCGACAGACCGGTTCGATACATAAACGATGGGTCAGCCTATCACTATCCTTTAAATATTAGCAAATTATGTCATTTTTCGAAAGAGATTATGTAAGAACCCGGACATTTCACGAGTTCGCTAGTTTCATAAAATGTTTAGGTTAAAACAGCTCCAGCTGATCAAGGTGACCGCTCTCAAAGCGGCTGATAAAAAGTTCAACCTGTTTTTTCAGAGACTTGATCCGTTCCATGTTCGCCATTTTCCAGGTGTATACTTCCCGATGCAGTTGACGGCTTTCCTCTGCCAGCGCTTCCTTTACCTGCGGCCTTGCCGGGTCCCAGAGCAAGCGGGCCTCATCGGCGGGCAAACCGATTTTTTGAAAATACCAGTTGCAGCTTCTTTCCCACCATCGCGACACGATGGCCGCGTTGGTGACGGTACCTTCAAAATAAAACATGGTCCATTCAAGTTGTTTCAGGGGAATATGCAGATCCCGGGCCACATCCTTTAACGTACGCCTGCCTTGCGGTGTGTGCATGTCCAATGCGACCCAGTACGGGAAGGGTTGATCGGAGGGTTCCAGGGTTTTCACCGGGGGAAGTTCATCGATAACCGCCAGATAGGCGGCCGCCTGGATTACCGCCTTATCCCTTGAACGCCCCGCATTTTTAAAACGCAAGGCGTTTTCGACCAGCACCTGCCTGTCGCCGGTGGGTGTATTTTGATCCAGCCATTTCCAGAAGTCATCCGGACGCTGAATGGCGCTGGCGATGATCTTGATGTGGCGGTCTTCCGCACAGCCGTCAAGCACCGATAGGTCGCCTCCGGACAACGCGTAAGCCAGATATCCGAGACCGGCGGCATCTCTGGCCTTCACCGATCGGGTAACCTTGATGAGTGCGGCCACTTTACTGTGATACTTTCGGTTAAACACCAGTTCCGACCCCAGTGGCCAGCACTCTTCGAATGTAATAACGGCGGTCCGGTTCCGGAACCAGTTTTTTTCCTTCCGGCTTAAACTTTCCAGCAGAGCGCTCGTTGTAAAAACGAGTTTGACATTTCCGCGTCGCACGGCTTTCTGCAGCAGAGACCGGAATCGCATATCGATATCGGCCCGGCGTTTATCAATGATTGCCATTTGAGCCTGTCCTTCTGCAGAGACAACGAACCGTTTCGGGATGGAACTTACCTGTGGTCGAGGAAGTCTTTGATATTGATAATCTTTTCGTCTTTTTTGATGACAGCCTTCATGCTCGCAACGGAGCCCCTCACTTTCTCTTTCCGCAGCTCGCTGATCATATCCCGCAAATCCGGTTTGTTATCGATAAGCTCCTGAATTTGCCTGTTCAGCACTTCCCAGCGTGTTTCAAATTCTGCCGAATCGAGTTTGAAGTTTCCAAGACTGGAGAGTTTCTCACTTAAAACGGCCAGCAATCCAAAATGAGATGTGCCCTGAAGATAGTAGGGACAGTGGCACCAGAGGCTGAGGCAGTCGAAACCCCTTCCAGGTCCTTCCGACTGAATAATGGAGTGTATGGCGCTTGGGCCGTGGTATGATATTAGCGACACGTCCGCACGCTTGAGCCTTGACAGGATTTTTTCATTCGAAGCCATGCCGGATACCACCCGATCCGTGTGGAGAACCCTGTCATACATGCTCCCGAGCGTAATCAGCGTGTGCCCTCCCAATTTGCGGCACAGCCCTAACAGTTCATCCGCAAATTGATACCAGCGCAGAGCCGGTTCGTCTGCTTTTAGGATAACCAGGTCCGATTCGCCCTTACCAGTGAGTGCGGCGTAGAAAGTACCGCCGGGGGCTTTGAAGCTGCTTAGCGTTCCATCTTCAATTTTTGCTATTGGTCTTGACTGGTCGTATCGGAAAAAAAGATCGGGGTTCATCCGGGCGAAAGGTTCGGCCCGGAGCTCACGGATGATAAAGTCCACCATATCCGTGGCGATGTTTAGTGCATTTCCCCATCCCTCAAAACCCACGATAAAAAGAGGCTTTTTCAAAGCGGGGATCTGATCGATATAGATTGCCGGCACATCCATAACCCTAATTTCGCAACGATATTCCGGAAAGTCAACCAGAATGATGTCTGCGATCTGACCGACTGCAGCCGGGCGGCGAATAAGTAGGCATCATTGAGGGCAATTACAGGACTGGAAGGAAAAGCGGAGGGCCTGTTCTTTCTCCAGGAGTGGCAACGTGACAATTTAATTCAATAGCAAAACTCAGGGTGTGTCTATCTTACTTTTATTATCTGATTCTTCCTCCAGGCAGATAAAGCGTGTGTAACACTCCCACTGATTACAGTAGGCGATGGCCGTCCCCGAACAGTTGTCACTGTCGTCCTCGTTTGTTATTTCATCTTGATTTAGATCAGCTTCAACGGGACTGTGTTTATAAATATCTCTTTTTACAACTTTTTTCATCTTTTTCATTTAGCCCTTTTCTCCCTTTTACATAGTTTAGGTCCTTGGTCGTTACGATTTCGTTTTCCTT
>DAOVBC010000228.1 GCA_030670715.1 Deltaproteobacteria bacterium
TGATCCTGGAGTTTCCCTGGCCGGCGTTTTTGGTGGAGTGGGGGCTGGCATATCCCAGCAGTATTCTGATAGCCGCCATTGTGGCCGGCCTATGGAGCGTGTTGTTCGGTCTTCCTTCGGCCAAGGTGAAAGGGTTTTACCTGATTCTGACCACCATGGCCGCCCAATTTATTACAGTCGATTTTATCATTACCCAGTACGTCAGCCAGATCGGCGGAAGGGGCCAGGCATTTTCCCTGCCGCCAGGTACTATAAAATTCGGCCCCTGGGTTATCGACACCGATCTGAAAGTCTATTTCCTGATGCTTTTTCTGACGATTATCTGCGTCGTCGTATTAGCCAACCTACTCAGGTCCCGGGTCGGCCGCGCCTGGGTGGCGATCCGGGATAACGATATCTCGGCCGAGGTGATGGGGATCAACGTTATCAAATACAAACTCCTGGCCTTTTTTGTGGCCGGGTTTATCGGCGGTATCGCCGGTGCTTTCTGGATCAGCAATCTGGCGGCCATCAGCCCCGAGCACTTCCCCTGGTTTTGGTCCCTGTGGCTGGTGGGTGTCATTCTTATCGGCGGAGTGGGCTCCATTCATGGTGCCATTTTCGGCTCAATATTCATGGTTGTTGTTATGGAGGTGCTGCAGCTGGCGATTCTGCCCCTTGCAGACACATTCCCGAAGCTCTTGATGGATTTTCTGTTCCTAAAAGAAGCCGCCTTCGGTCTGGCCATCTGTGCGTTCATGATTTTCGAACCCAACGGTCTGGCCTATCGCTGGTGGCAAATTAAAAATTATTTTAACCTTTGGCCATTTTCTTATTAATAAAGGAGGTGATATTACCGATTTTTGGCAGAAACCCTGTGGTAAAAATATACTCTCTGAAAAAGGGGGAGAAATTATGCGTATGAGAAATACATTGTCGAAGGTATTTATTTTTATTTTTGCGGTGGCCCTCATTACTGGATTTTCCATGACAGCCGGGGCGGCCACAGTTAAAGTCGGGGCGCTCAATGACATGACCGGGGCAACCTCCGACGTGGGCAAAGATTACGCCCTGGGCATCGCCGAGGCGATTCATTACGTCAATGATAACGGCGGCGTCAACGGCAAGAAGATCAAACTCTACCAGTTTGATTACGGTTACCGGGTGCCCGAAGCATTGACCAAGTACAAACTGTTTAAGCGGCTGAAGTGCGTGGCGGTCCTGGGATGGGGCACCGGTGACACCGAAGCCCTTTCTCCCACGGTGACCAAGGAAAAGATGCCGTACGTGTCCGCATCTTATTCGGCCCATCTGACGAACCCGGCAAAGACACCTTACAACCTTTTTGCCGCCACCGATTACTCCTCCAACGCGCGGGCGGCCATCACGGCCTGGTTTGACAAAAAGTGGCCCAAACACAAGGATTACGGGAAAAGAAAGCCGCGGTTCGTCTGTTCTTACATGTTTGCATCCCCTTACTCCAGTGCTCCCATTAAGGCTGTAAAGGATCAGGCAAAACTGCTGGGGTTTGAAGTCGGACCCGACCAGGACGTGTCCCTGTTCGCCATCGACACCAAGAGCCAGATCCTGGGTATGAAGCGTTTTAAACCGGACCTTGTCTGGCACGGCAACACGACCATGTCCGTGGCGTCTACCTTACGCGATGCCTATTCTCTTGGCCTGGGTGCCGATCACATCATCAACAACTGGGGTATTGACGAAAACCTGCCGCGGTTGGCCGGCAAGGCCGCCAATGGTGCAATGGGAGCAAGCGTTTGTGCATTCTACGGCGAAGATGTTCCGTTGATGAAGACAGTCATGGAGTACGGTAAGAAATATAATCCCGGTGTGCCGATCGAAAAACGAACCGTACGCACCATTCAGGCCTGGTCGAACACCCTGGCCCTGTGGGAGGCATTAAAACGGGCGGATAAAAACGGCGGACTGGGCGGTGAAAACATCCTGAAAACCGGTTTTGAAACCTTGGCGGGGTTTGAGCTTGGGCTGGGCGGCGCGCCGCTGACATACACGGCCACGGACCATCGCATTGCCGGAAAGATCCCGATCTATGAAGTGGTGGACGGCAAGATTAAGCTTTTAACGGTGGTCGATCTTAAGGGCCGCTGGCCGGCCAAATGGAATAAAGAATGGCTCGGTTGGTAAACGCCGGGTTTCTTTAAGCTTGTAATGATTCAACCAATTCTCCGGGGAGGTTTAAAGGAATTGTCCAGTACAGAACCGATTCTTAAGATAAACAATATCGAGGTAAAATACCACGAGGTAATCCTGGTTATCAAAGGCGTCTCCATCGAGGTTCCTAAAGGCGGCATTGTGGCGCTCTTAGGGGCCAACGGGGCAGGGAAGAGCACCACCTTAAAGGCAATCTCCGGCCTTCTGAAACATGAAGACGGCCATGTCACGGACGGCTCGATCGAGTTCATGGGTGAACGCATCGACCGGAAGGGACCGGAAAAGATTGCCAAAATGGGTATCGTTCAGGTGATCGAGGGCCGCAGGGTGTTTGAACACCTGACGGTGGAGCAGAACCTGAAGGTCGGTGCGCACATGCGCAAATACGGCAGGTCCATCAAGGACGGGCTGGATATGGTGTATCATTATTTTCCCCGTCTCAAGGAGAAGCGCAATGAAGTCGCCGGGTTCATCAGCGGCGGTGAACAGCAGATGACGGTTGTCGGGCGAGCCCTGATGACAAGTCCCAAGCTGATTCTGCTGGATGAACCTTCCATGGGTCTGGCACCGCTGCTAATCCACGAAATTTTCAATATCATTACGAGATTGAATCAGGAAGAGAAGATTTCGATTCTCCTGGTGGAGCAGAATGCGAAGCTGGCCCTTAATGTTGCGCCCCACGCCTACGTACTGGAAAACGGACGGATCGTCATGGACGATTCGGCCGAAAAGCTGCGTGAAAACCCGGATATCAAGGACTTTTATCTCGGCATGACCGACTTCGGGGGTAGAAAAAGTTTTCGGGATGTGAAACATTACAAACGCAGAAAGAGATGGCTTACCTAACCCTTTAATTACGTAAGGGAGGAAAAAAATGCACAAAAAGTCGATATTAATGATATGTTTAACTGTTTTCGTCCTCGCCGCCTTTATGTCAGGTTGCGCTCTGATGGGACCGACCAAGAGCAATTTCAAGGCTCCAAAAATTTCCCTCAGCCACGTCGAGATACCTTATTACACCGGTTACTATTACCTCTCCGCAAAGGTAAAACCAACGAAGGGAAAGGCCGGTAATTACGGCGCACCGATGATGATGGCCTTTATTTTTGATATAGAAAATCCGAACAGCTATCCGGTTGAACTGGACGGCTTTAAATTCTCTGTGATGTTTGAAGAGTTCGAGGTCAACACCGTCGGCTCAACGGAAACCATGTGGATTCCTGCCGAAAAAACCAACCAGCTGCGGGTACCTGCTATTTTTGACACGCGTCAGACATTGCTGACTCTGCTTCTGCCCGGCGCCATGAAAATGAAGGAAAGAGGCCAGTCACCCTGGGCCATACTTGAAGCCTGGTGGACAGGCGCGCCCGATTTTGCATTTCCGGTTGGCGTATCAGAAGGAGCCGCTGTCTTTAAAGCGGGCGATCTGGTAGAAGTGACTGCTTTTGAAGCGACATTTCCCTGATGAGAGGAAATGCTCTATACCGACCAGTCAATCACGTCGACTCTCTGGATAACTCCTGGAGTTGACTTTACGATATTTTAGTTTCTGACGTATGTGGGGATGCCGTTCGTTTGATTTCGGGCGCATCCCCACGTTTCAAATCAGTACGTAGTTCCCTCCGCTTCTCTTGCCCTGTAACCTGGAGAATATACTGATCGATCCTGTATTTTGACCATCGGATTTTCGGGTTCGAGGGACATGCGTCGTTGAATTCGAAATTTTCCAGTTCCCTTGGACGAACGGGGATCGCCTTTAAGAGCATTGACCTGCCTGATACAATGAAACAAAGTGAGGTTTAGTATATGGGCCTTTATGATTTTACATTTTATGATCTGATCAATCGCAATGCCGTTATTTACAGCCGGCAGCCGGCCTGGTTCGAAGTCGATGATGGACGCACCCTAACATTCCTGGAGTACAAAGAGACGGTCGACGGTCTGGCACAGGGATTGAAGAAAGCCGGAATCGTCAAAGGAGACCGGCTGGGAGTTCTGGGGAAAAACAGCCTGGAGTATTTCCTTCTGTACGGGGCCTGCGCTGCTCTGGGGGCTATCGTATTGCCGATCAACTGGCGGCTTTCTGCCGAGGAGATCTGTTTTAACCTGAACGACTGCGAACCGACGGCCCTTTTTATTGACGGTGAATATCAGGAGCTCATCACAGAGAACAAGGAAAAGCTGCCGGGCGTAAAATCATATTACAACCTTAAGGGAGATGAGGGTGATTTTATTAATTTTATCTCGCTGACGGATCATGACGAAGAATTTGATCCGGCAAGTGTGACAGTGTCGGCAGATGACGGACTGGTGATTATTCATACGGCAGCCGTGGCCGGCAGGCCACGGGGCGCGCTGTTAAGCCATGCCAATGTACTGTGCGCCAATATGCATTTAAATTATCTTTTCAGCCTGGACCCTGAAGACGTTCATTTGAACTTACTGCCGCTGTTCCATGTGGGCGGTCTCTTTATGGCCACCAACAGTTTCCAT
>DAOVBC010000057.1 GCA_030670715.1 Deltaproteobacteria bacterium
TCTAACCTCATTGAAGGCAGGGCATTATGAATAAAACCGTTATCGTACCAAGTTTTCTGCTTTTAATATTCTTTTTTGTTTCGGGCGCTCCGGCCGCGGATATCAAGGTTGGAACCCTCATGGCCCACACCGGTCCACTGAAGGAATTCGGGCCGGCCATTCAAAACGGTGCCGAACTTGCAGCCAAACAGATGGCAGCCGCCGGTTTTGAAATTCAACTGATCCATGAGGACAGTGAAACATCGGCGATCCCGGCCACCGATGCGGCCAAAAAACTGGTCGAAATCGACAGGGTCGTGGCCATTATCGGTGCCCTGGCCAGCGGCGTAACCGTTCCGGTTGCTGAGTCCGTCACCTGTCCCAACAACGTTATTATGATCTCTCCGGCCTCCACCTCGCCCCTGATCACCGTCCTGCCGTCAGACCAGGGCAAGGATTTTCTGTTCCGAACCTGCCCGTCTGATGCCTTGCAGGGTGTAATTGCCGGCAAACTGGCTGCCAGGTACAATAAAACAGCCGCTGTTATTTATGTAAACAATCCATACGGCCAGGGACTTGCAGAACAATTCAAGAGATCTTTTGAAAAACGTCGGGGTAAGGTGCTGGCCATGGTTCCCCATGACGAAAAAACTGCCGAATCTTACACCGCTGAGCTAAGGAAGGCTCTCGCGGGGAATCCCGACAGACTTGCCGCCTATAGCTACCCGGAGCATGCGAAAGTCTATCTGAAAGAGGCCATTGAGTTCTTCAAATTCAAAAAGTTCCTGTTCTGCGATGGCACCAAATCAGAGGATATTGTTAAGGCCCTCGGTGCTAGAAATGTTGAAGGCCAGTTGGGTACGGCTCCCGGCTCAGCAGGGGGTGTTCCCTACGTCATCTTTAATGCCGATTATAAAGTCGAGTTCGGGAGACTCCCACCGTTGCCCTTTATTACCAACGCCTATGATGGGGTAGCCGTCGTCGGACTGGCTGCCTATATGGCGAAAGTCAAAGGCCTGCCGTTAACCTCTAAGAATATCCGGGACAACCTGCGTGCGGTTGCCAATCCCCCTGGAGCGATCATCATGCCCGGTGATTTCGCAAAGGCCTTTAAATTAATTACGGCAGGCAAAGCGATCAATTATGAAGGTGCGGCTGGATCGGTAGATTTCGACAAAAACGGCGATGTCATCACCCCCATCGAGGTATGGAGATATAAGAAAGGCAAAATCGTGACGGTCAGTGTAGAACACGAAATTCCGAAGGAATAATTTAACTGACAAATATATTAATGAAAGAAGGGGGCTAATTTTAGCTCCCTTTTTTCCATAATTTAGAGATAAAGAGAGAAGAGTTACACAAAATAGAAATGCCGCTCACTCTATGAGTTTGGATACCTTTTTCTCCTCCCCTAAAAGGCCTTGAGGCCTGTAAATCAATATAATTTCCAGCAGGATCCCGATCAGTAAAAAACGGATGTAAGGCGCCCGTGCCTTCAAGGTATACGGCAGCAGGTCGGTCATAAATTTGGTACCGATCCAAAGGCCCCAGATCACAAATGCCCCTAAAATCGCGCCTTTATTGTTGCCGCTTCCACCGGCCATGAGCATTATCCAAATAATGAAAGTTCCATATAACGGTGTAAATACGCTTGGTGAAATAGCCTTGGTATAGTGGGCATACAGGGCTCCGCCGATACCCATCACCATGGCGCCGAATACCAGCGACTGCATTTTAAAGCTAAAAATGTTCTTGCCGCTCATGGCGGCTGACACCTCATCTTCCCGGATAGCCCTCAAAACTCTCCCCCAGGGAGAACGAATGGCGCGTTCGATCAACAGGTAGATCACCACCAAGATAATGACGATAACTGCCAGGTAGATGTAGTTGTAATGCCTGGGGTCAACGAGGTTCTGCAGGGGTTGGGGCAGGCCCATCAATCCTCTGGGTCCGTTAGCCAGCCAGTGTTCATTGTTGAAGATGAGGCGAATTGTTTCGGCAATGCCGAGGGTGGCAATTGCCAGGTAGTCTTCACCCAGACGAAGGGTTGGAATCCCGATCAACAGGGCCACGACACCGCAGACCAGGGCCGCGCCGAACAGACCGAAAACAAACGGAAGATTGAAGCCGAAAATCTGGTGGACATACTGGGCATAGATACCGGTGGGCATGGGTGTGGTAATCATGGCCGAGGTGTACGCCCCGATACAAAAAAACCCGGCAATACCGATATTGAATAAACCGGTGTAGCCCCATTGAATATTCAATCCCAGGCAGAACACGGCATAAATACCGGCCATGATTGCCAGTGAAACCAGATATGCAAGAATCCCTCCGAGTTCCATCAGCGACTGCTCCCCCCGAAAATACCCTTCGGTCGAATCAAAAGGATGATGATCATGATGATAAATGCCACAGCCGGTTTATAAGTGGGCAGCAGAAATGCAGTGGATACCTGCTGGGCAATCCCGATGACCAGGCCTCCCACAAGTGCGCCGTACATGTTTCCGATGGTTCCCAGAATGGTGGCCGCAAACAGCGGAATCAGAAAATTCCAGCCCATATAAGGGTGAAGCAGTACGTCGATACCGTAAAGAATTCCTCCCGCCGCTGCTAAAGCGCCGCCGATTCCCCAGGTCCAGATGATAATCCGCTCGGTGTTGATACCGGACACCAGGGCCAGCTCCATGTTATCGGCCGTGGCGCGCATGGCCTTGCCCATTTTAGTTTTCTGTAAAAATAGGTGCAGGGCACCGATCAGCCCAAAGACCAGAACCAGGATAAACACCTGGTCCGGTCTGATTTTCACACCCAGAGGCAGTGCATAGGCCGGCCGCATCATTCCCGGCCTGTAAAACAGAGAATCCGCCCCCCAGAATATCAGTATCAACATACGCAGGATAAAAGCGGCACCCAGCGAAGACATGGCAAAAATCACCGGTCCGCTTTTTTTCTTGCGAAGCTTTTGATACAGGATACGGTCAAGCAAAATCGCCACACCGGCCACGGCCAGCATGGAAACCGGAAAGGCGATGAGCATGCGCCATCCGAATGAAAGTGGGCCAAAGGATCCATCGGGAACCCCGATCCATGCCAGGAGCCCTGTGACCATAAACAGCGCTATGTAAGCCCCGGCCGACATAAGATCACCATGGGCAAAGTTGGCAAATCGAATGATGCCGTAGACCAGGGTGAGACCGATTGCGCCTAAAGATATGATGCTTCCCAGGACAATACCGTATACAATCAGTTCTACCATTTATTGCAGTGACCTGTTTATTAGAGTTTTAATTGAAACAGGAATATATGCTAGATTATGTCCCAAGAATAACTTATAAAATTGCCTCAGGTCATGGGATTTTCTGAGAGGCGTTATGTTGATGCATAGCCCCTGAGTTGGCCAGTGGCTCGATATTTGGGATCGTCACAACAAGCTGATTGATATTTCACTGCCGGCTTACGATCCCAAATATCGGGCCACACACAGTTAACAGGAGTCATAAGGCCTCTCAGAAAATTTTATGGCCGGCCACTTATTAAACTTATTCCTGGGACAGTACACTAGCCGCCTAAATATAGCTTTCCGACTTGTTCATTTTCCAGCAGCGCCTGCCCGCTGTCATCCAGAACATTCTTCCCCATCGCCAGCACATATCCGTGATGGGCCATTTTCAGCGCCTCGCGGGCATTTTGCTCCACGATGATCATGGCCACGCCGGTGGCATTTATTTCGATTATCTTCTCGAATATCGACGCCACCAGCACCGGGGCCAGACCCGCCGACGGTTCGTCCAGCAGCAAAACCCGGGGGTCGAGCATCAGCGCCCGGCCCATGGCGACCATCTGCCGCTGACCTCCTGAAAGCTGGCCGGCTTTCTGTTTTTTACGTTCTTCCAGGACCGGGAACAGCTCATAGATCTCCGTCATCCTCCGGCTGTAATCATCATCGCGGATGAAAGCGCCCATTTCAAGGTTTTCCTCGATTGTCAGCGTGGGAAAAACATTGTCCACCTGGGGGACGTAACTGATTCCCTTCCTGGCAATCCGGTTGGGTTTGAAACCGGTGATATCCTCACCATTGAGGATAACCTTTCCGTGTCTGGGTTCCAGAATGCCGAAGATGGTTTTCAGCAGCGTGGACTTTCCGGCTCCGTTCGGCCCGATAACGGAAACAATCTGCCCCGCCTCCACCCGGATCCGGACATCGTGCAGAATTTCAATCTCCGAGTATCCGGCGGTTATATGTTCAACTTCCAGAATTGTCATCGATACTGCCCGCCCAGATAGGCTTCCAGGACCCTTTCATCCTGCTTGATTGTTTCGGCGGTGCCTTCGGCCAGTTTTCTGCCTTCGCTCATCACGATCACCGGATCACAAAGGTTCATGACCAGATTCATATCGTGCTCAATTAATAAGAAAGTGATTCCCTTGTCCGCACACAGCGTCTGGATGTTCGCTATCAACTTTTTCATCAGAGTGGGATTCACGCCTGCGCCCGGCTCATCCAGCAGTACCAGGATCGGATCGGCCATCATGCTTCGGGCCAGTTCCAACAGCTTCTTCTGGCCTCCGGAAAGCGAACCGGCGTATTCATCCTTTAAGTCTATCAGCTCTACGAACCGAAGGACTTCCAGGGCCATCTCTTTAATTTGCTTTTCCTGCTGCTTGATTTTCGAAGACTTAAACCAGGTATTCCAGATGCGCTCGCCGGCTTGATCTTCCGGCATCAGCATCAGGTTTTCAAGAACACTCATTTGAGCGAATTCCCGGGTAATCTGAAACGTTCGATAGATCTTCTTTTCGAAAACCTGATAGGGCAGCAGACCACCTATTTCCTGCCCCTGGAAAATGATATTTCCCGCGTCCGGTTTATAATGGCCCGTAATCAGGTTAAACAGGGTTGTTTTACCTGCCCCGTTCGGGCCGATGAGTCCCGTGATGGCCCCCTGTTTTATTTCCAGCGAACATTCACGAACCGCCTGAATGCCGCCGAAGCTTTTGGATAAATTTGTTACTTCCAGCATGAATAACCTTTATCAGGAGTTAACAATTATGATTTTCAGAACACGCGCAGTTATGGACATAAGATGGGAGTTGGAAACCGGTTCCAGAAGAAACAGCAACAGAAGAGGCGAATGTGTGAATACTATAGGATAATCCCCCGTACGTGTCAAAGGAAAAGAAGTATCTAATATTTCGAATAGTTGTAGTGGGTTCCAGCATTGATTCAGAGGTGGTTTCAAACCTCAGTCTCTCCGCTCAACACAGCGGGACTTCGCATCTGATCAGGATTATTAGTGTCTCCGCCCGGTGGCCCCCCTGAAAACGAAATTTTGCGTCTTTTCATTCAAACATAGATGATTACCTTTTAACTTGATTGTCCTCGCAAATTAATTCGGTGAACGAAAGCAGGGATTATTTGCTAAAGCGGTAAAGACGTACAAAAAGGCTCTTGAGCTCAAACCTTCGCTGGCTGAAGCACATGAGTACCTGGGTGAAGCCTACGCGGAAATTGGAAAATTTGAACTGGCAGAAGCCGAATTAAAAATTCTGCGTGATCTGGGCTCCGATGAGGCAGACGAGCTTGAAGAATTTATCAATCGGATGAAACATAATTAAATGTCTCGGAATTGCTACAACTTGTTGAAATTAAGGAAATTCTAAGCCTTTTGAGAATGCCGTTCATCCGAAATAATGGAATGTTGGGCACGAAGTGAAGCTTTAGCGCTATACTGGAATATTGGGTAATAAAAGCGGAAAAATCATTTGTTAATAGATAGAATTCCTTTACACTCATCATTCCATTACTCCATCATTTTATCGGGTCGAAGCCTCCGGCGAAGCCTGATCCACCATTCCAATTGGGGCGAAGCCCCTAACTTGGGTATTATGGCGAACTTACCGGCTATTCGTATCAAAGGTGCCTGTCAGAACAATCTGAAAAACCTCGATCTGGAAATCCCTTTGAACCGGTTCACGGTTATCACCGGTGTCAGCGGCAGCGGGAAATCGTCCCTGGCTTTCGACACCCTGTATGCGGAAGGACAGCGGCGGTATGTGGAGACCTTTTCCCCCTACGCCCGCCAGTTTCTGGACCGCATGGACCGTCCCCGGGTTGAATTGATCGAGGGCATACCCCCGGCCATCGCCATTGACCGCAAAGATCCGGTGCGAACTTCGCGTTCGACGGTCGGCACCATGACCGAAATCACCGATTATGTAAAGCTGCTCTTTGCCCGCATGGGCCGGCTTCACTGTGAAAAATGCGGCCGCCCCGTGATGGCTGAAACACCGGACCATGTCTGGCAGCCGCTGGAAAAATTTCCCTCCGGTTCGGAAATCATCATCACTTTCCCCTATTCAGCCGATCGTGCTTCGGCTGATCACGTGCGCACGCAACTCATCCGGTCGGGTTATGACCGCTACTATGACGGTAAACGCATCCGGCCGCTGACCGACTGGCGACCGGATGCGCAACACCCACAGGTGCATGTCCTGGCCGACCGGTTAACGCTGCGCGACGGGGAGCGCCAACGCGTCATCGACTCGTCCGAGCTGGCCTTTCGTTTCGGAAGCGGCCGCCTGGATATCTGGATCGATCACCGGGACCGCCTCTCTTTCAGCAGTGGCCTGGAATGTGCCCGCTGCGGCATCGGTTACAATCCGCCGCTGCCGAATCTTTTTTCCTTCAACAGCCCCGTCGGCGCCTGCCCGACCTGCCGAGGCTTCGGGCGAACCATCGATATCGACCTGGATCTGGTGATACCGGATCCCGACCGCAGCATTGAACAGGGCGCCATCAAACCCTGGGGCAACCGGACGGATCATCGGTCGGAATTTGAAGACCTGACGGCCTTTTGCCGGAAAAATAAAATACCCACCGATATACCGTTTCAGCGCCTGTCCGCGGTCCACCGCAGGGCCATCATCGACGGCACCCCGTCTTATTACGGCCTGCGGGGGTTTTTCCGCTGGCTGGAAACCAAAACCTACAAAATGCCGGTACGGGTCTATCTATCCCGCTACCGCAGCTACAATGTCTGTCCCGACTGTAACGGCACACGGTTTAAGGCCGAAACACTTCTGTATCTCCTGGCCGATCGCAATATCGCACAGATTTATGCCATGGATGTCGACGAAGTGATGCGGTTTTTTGAGCAGGTCCCGGCGGCTGCGACCGATGAGGCCGGCACCCTGATTCTGGACGAAATCCGCAGCCGCCTGAAATATCTGCAGGACGTCGGACTGGGCTATCTCACCCTGGACCGGCAGTCCCGCACCCTTTCCGGCGGCGAAGTCCAGCGCGTGGCACTGGCGTCTGCGCTGGGATCTTCCCTGGTCAATACGCTTTACATTCTGGATGAGCCCAGCATCGGACTGCACCCGCGCGACAATCACCGCCTGCTCCGCATACTGAAAGGTCTCAGAGATCTTTCCAACACGGTGGTGGTTGTCGAGCATGATCCTGAAATTATCCGTGAAAGTGATTTTCTCCTGGATCTCGGACCGCGAGCCGGCGAACACGGCGGTCAAGTCATGTATTTCGGTCCCACCGGCAGGGTCAACGGCTCGCTCACCGGTCAATATCTTAAGGGTGAGCGGCAGATACCGCTGCCCGAAAAGCGGCGCAGCCCGCGAAGAAACCGGTGGATCACGATCAAAAAAGCGGCGGCCCATAATCTGAAGGAAATCGACGTTCGCATCCCGCTTGATCTGTTTGTGTGCCTGACCGGGGTGTCCGGTTCCGGCAAATCAACCCTGGCCGAAGAGATTTTATACAAAGCTGCCAAAAGATTTTTCGGGGATTCCCGGGGCCGGACCGGTGCGCACGGCAGAGTGACCGGTTTCGGAAAAATCAGCGATGCGATCCTGGTTGACCAGCGGCCGATCGGACGTACACCCCGGGCAAACCCTCTGACCTACACCGGCGCTCTGGAACCGGTTCGCCGGCTTCTGGCGGCAACGCCCGAGGCCAAACAAAAACATTTTGGACCCGGTCATTTTTCTTTCAACGTTTCGGGCGGCCGCTGTGAAACCTGCAAGGGCGACGGTTTTGAAAAAGTGGAAATGCAGTTTCTTTCCGATGTATTTATCTCCTGCCCGCAGTGCGGCGGCAAGCGATTCACACCGGAAGTGCTGGAGGTTAAGTACAACGGTTCCAGCATACATGACATCATGTCCATGACTGTCGACACAGCATTGAAATTTTTCAACGGCTCTTCCAGGTTGCACACCAGGATAAACAAGGCACTTAAGCCTCTGGCTGATGTAGGGCTGGGATACATGCGCCTCGGTCAGCCGATCAACACCCTGTCCGGCGGTGAAGCCCAGCGACTTAAACTGTCCAGGTATCTCAAGCAGGAAGACTTCCGATCGCGCCTTTTCATATTCGATGAACCCACAACCGGTCTGCATTTTGACGATATCGCCACCCTGTTGCAGTCGCTTCAGCGTCTTGTGGAAGACGGTAACACGGTGCTGGTAATCGAGCATAATATGGATGTGATCAAAACGGCGGACTGGATCATCGATCTGGGCCCGGAAGGCGGTGACAGAGGCGGCCGGGTAAATGTCGCCGGAACACCGGAACAGGTGGCCGCACACCACCGATCCCATACCGGCCGGTTTCTGAAAAAGTATCTGGCCGCAAAGAAGCGCCTGCTACCGGGAAAATCCGGGCGAGGGCGCATCGGCGAATCGATGTCTGGATTTTCCGACCCGGTCCCTCCGGCGGTCATCACGCTGCAGGGCGCCCGGGAGCATAATCTGAAAAACCTGAGCCTTTCTATCGCCCACAATCAATTGGTGGTGCTCACCGGTGTTTCCGGATCGGGCAAATCAACGCTGGCATTTGACATTCTTTTTGCGGAGGGACAGCGCCGTTATCTGGAAAGCCTGGCTCCTTACGTACGGCAATATGTCAAGATTCTCGAACGCCCGGAGGTGGATCTGGCCACGGGGCTGTCACCCACCGTGGCCATTGAACAGCGCATCAGTCACTCCGGTCGTCGCTCCACGGTGGCCACCTTGACCGAAATCTATCACTTTCTCAGACTCCTTTACAGCAAACTCGGTACCCAGCACTGCATTGGGTGCGGCCGTAAATTAACGGCTCAAACCGCGAAGACCATGACCGAAGAGATCCGACGACGCTACCGGCGAAAATCCGTCCGTATTCTGGCAACCAAAATTGCCGGCCGTAAAGGCTTTCACAAGGATGTGCTGGGCCGGGCTCTGAAGAAGGGGTATAAACGGGCCAGAATTGACGGTAAGTTCACAAGTCTGAAAAAAGGAATGGCACTAAGCCGCTACCATGAGCACACAATTGAAATCGTTGTCGGCCGGTTAGATGCCGGCGGCCGGCCGCCGACCGAATTTCAAGCCCTGATCGATCTGGCGCTTAAAGAGGGTGACGGCGGCCTCATCATGATTGACGCGAAGGGCCATGAAGAAATATTCAGTCTATACGGCACCTGTCCTGGATGCGGTATCGGTGTTGAAAAATTGGACCCGCGCCTGTTTTCATTTAACAGTCAACACGGGGCCTGTCCCGGATGCGGGGGCCTGGGACAAATCGACGCTGAAGGGCAATCGGAGGGAACAGGGGACAACCAACCGCAGCAATGTCCCGTGTGCCGGGGGAGTCGCCTGAGACCGGAAGCCCTGGCGGTAAAAGTCGGCAAGTATACCATCCGTGATCTGGTTGAGCAGCCGGCCGATCAACTCTATCAAACCGTTAAAAAAATTTCGTTTCCCCGGGAGCAGAAACCGATCGCCGAACCGATCATGAACGAAATCCTTTCACGGCTTTCGCTTCTGAATCAGCTTGGCCTTGGTTACCTTTCCCTCGGTCGCAGTGGTGATACGCTTTCCGGCGGAGAAGCCCAGCGGGTGCGTCTGGCGGCCCAACTCGGATCGAATCTGACCGGCGTCAGCTATATTCTGGACGAGCCCACCATCGGTCTGCATCCCCGCGACAGCGGCGTTCTGATCGATGCCCTTAAGACCCTGAAATCACGCGGTAACACGATTCTGGTTGTCGAGCATGACGAAGAAACCATTCGCGCCGCAGATACCATCATCGATCTGGGGCCAGGTGCCGGACAGCAGGGGGGACATCTGGTGGCCACCGGCAAACTGGAAGACCTGAAAAAGGTGCCGTCTTCGGTCACCGGCGCCTGTCTGGACGGGCATCCTCGAAAAATTACCTCCCGCCTGAGACCGTACGGGCAGCTGCCGGCCATCGGGATTAAGGGCGCCCGGACCCGCAACTTAAAAAATATCGATGTTCAATTTCCTCTGG
>DAOVBC010000157.1 GCA_030670715.1 Deltaproteobacteria bacterium
AGGAATGTGTAGTCTTCTGCTATAAGGTCATAGAATTAAAAAAATGCGGTATTGTAACTCCATACCGCACTTTTCAATTTTTAACAGACTACAATATGTAGTGGTCATATGTATTTTCTAAATACCTTGAATATCTCTTCATAAAATAGATTTTTAACATCCCTTATAATCACAGATAGCCATACATCTGCACAATTTGTTAATTGTCAGATCTATCGAATCCGCTCTTTAATAGTTGAATGATTAATTACCGGTTAAAGCACATCAACTTTCCCGCGAGCTTTTTGGATCATCTCTTAATGTATGGGTTGTCCCCAAACAAGTGGAGACGCCCACTTTAACAATCGTTGATGGCGTCAATCAACTCCCTTAACCGGCCGAAATCCCCCTGGTTAAAGTCCATGACAATTCTCGGCAGATGGGCGATTTCAGGTTCATCGCTTTCTTCGGGCAGGGCCCCCGAAAGGAACATGTCGCCTTTCGGTACCACTATATCCGCATACTTTTTTTTCAATGCTCTAAATTTTTCAGGCGTAATGGCCGAATTCAGCCGGATGACCAGGCGGCCATTGACATAGCGCAGACTGTGGTAGCGGTAATAGAAATGGTTAATTTTATCGATTGCCGCGTCGGTGGAATCCGCACACTCAAACAGATTAAAGTCTGTTTCGCTGATGAACCCACTCTTTAACAGTTCGTTTTCAAAAAACGCCAGGCAGTGCGACCAGTATTTCCCGCCCGGTTCATCAATGAGGATCAGCGGCAGTGAGTAGCGCTTGCCGGTCTGGATGAGTGTAATGGCTTCCATGGCTTCGTCAAGCGTTCCGAAACCGCCCGGAAATAATGCTAAAGCGTGCGCTTCTTTCAAGAAGGCGACTTTGCGGTTAAAGAAGTATTTATATATAATATAGCGGGGATTGCCGTCGAAAACCGGATTCGGTTTTTGCTCAAAGGGAAGCCGGATGTTGACCCCGAATGAGTGTTCGGGCCCCGCGCCTTCATTTACCGCCTGCATAATCCCCGGTCCCCCACCGGTGATGACCATATAACCCGCCGTAACCAGTTTCCGACCAAAATCGCATGCCATTGCATACATCGGTTCATCCGGTTTTGTTCTGGCTGAGCCGAACACGGTCACCTTTTTTACTTCACGATACGGACCAAACACTTTGGATGTAAAACGCATTTCCTTTAAAGAGGTATTCATTAATTTTAGGTCGGCTTTCCGATCGTCCTCCTGGCCGGCTTTCAAGGAAGCCAGAATCAACTCACGGACAATTTCCGGGCGTTGGACACCTCCTACAAGTTCCATCAACTGTTCGATGGCTTCATCCACCGGGCCGTTGGTACGGGTAAAGTGAAGATCCAGCATATTACTGCTCCCTGTATCGACTTTTTTATAAAACATTCGGGTTCTACCAAAAAACGGGGACAGGTAACCGTTCACAGGTTCAGCGTTCAAGGGTTCAGCGGTTAAACCCACAGTTCGGAATCCAGAACGCTTAACATTGGATCTTTGAACGGAGAAAACAAAAGTAACCCTGAACGGTGAACCCTGAACCCCTGAACGGTTACCTGAACTTTATCTGCCGCTTTAAAATAATTGCTTTCTGCAAACAATCAAGGCGGACGCTGTAATCTGTTTGCCCTGTAGGCGACAATACACTTAACCTGAATATTTTCTATGAAACACCGACCGCAGGGAGGTGTTCCATAGAAAATATATAAATTTCAATTGATTAGGATCTATTTTTATGCTTGCTTGAAAAATTTTTCAGCTTATCAGTGTTTCATTCATAGTTGTGTCTGCAAAAGCATGATGGTTCATGATAAAATCGAAAACACATTATCAAAGGAGGACCCTATGGCCAAAACCGTACAATCACGCCTTGACAGGTTCATGAATGGCCTTATCCGTCGAAATCCGGGCGAGAGCGAGTTCCATCAGGCAGTTTATGAGGTTGCCGACGACATTATCCCTTTTGTTCATCAGAATCCGATTTATCAAGGAGAAATGATCCTCGAACGTCTGACTGAGCCGGATCGCATTATTATATTTCGGGTGGGCTGGGAAGACGATCATGGGAACATCCGGGCAAACCGGGGCTATCGCGTGCAGAACAGCAACGCTATCGGGCCATACAAAGGCGGCCTACGTTTTCATCGAGATCTTACGTTGAGTGTGATGAAGTTTCTGGCTTTTGAACAGACTTTCAAGAACAGCTTGACCGGTCTACCCATGGGCGGTGCCAAAGGCGGGGCCGATTTTAACCCGAAAGATAAATCGGCCCGGGAAGTGATGCGTTTCTGCCAATCGTTTATAACCGAGCTTTATCGTCATATCGGGCAGTTCAGCGATGTTCCGGCAGGAGACATCGGCGTCGGCGCGCGGGAAATCAGCTACATGTTCGGTCAATATAAACGAATTACCAATGAATTTACTGGTGTAATGACCGGAAAAGGCCTGGCTTTCGGTGGAAGCCTTGTGCGTACCGAAGCCACCGGCTACGGATGTGTATACATGATGGAGAATATGTTAAACCGAAAGGGAGAAGGCCTAAAGGACAAAACAATCCTGATTTCCGGCTCCGGCAATGTGGCGCAGTACACCGCCGAAAAAGCGATAGAAATGGGGGGCAAGGTGGTCACGCTGTCGGATTCCGCCGGCTTTATTCATGATCCGGCGGGTATCGATTCCGAAAAGCTCGAATACGTAAAAGAACTAAAAAATGTCAGGAGAGGCCGTATATTAGAATACGCTGAGAAGTACGGTGTGGAATATTTTCCAGGCAAGCGTCCCTGGGCGGTTCCATGTGATTTGGCCTTTCCCTGTGCTACCCAGAACGAGATAAGGGGTCCAGATGCCGAAGCTATCGTCCAAAACGGCTGCATGGCCGTGGCCGAGGGTGCGAATATGCCGACTGATAAAGACGGCTGCACGGTATTTTTAGATGCAAGAATTCTTTACGCGCCCAGTAAAGCGGCTAATGCCGGCGGCGTGGCTGTATCCGGCCTGGAAATGGCCCAGAACAGCATGCGGCTTTCATGGGATCGGAGTGAGGTGGACAACAGGCTGCGCCGGATCATTGACGATATTCATGATAAATGTGTTGAATACGGAAGTGAAGGAGACTATATCAATTACAGAAAAGGCGCCAATATCGCCGGTTTTATTAAGGTGGCCGACGCGATGGTGGGGTTGGGGATCATGTAAAAAAGATTGTCAAATTCGAATAAGGAATTGTGTTAATCAAAAAATTGTGTATTTATAGCAACACGTTTTCCAGGTATTGTTACGCCAGGCCGCAAAAGTCACTAAGAAAAGAATAAGGAGATCACCATGTGGGAAATAATTGCACAACCGGAAAATTATGGAATCAAAATTCTGGAAGAAGGTATCAACAACAGCAAAATAGCCTTTACCGGAGATGATCGAAATAACTGGGCTGAAGAAATAGGCACATTTGCATCCAAGTTAAACGGATTGGCCGAAAGGGCAAAAAGATTTCAACAGCTATTGATCAGCAAGGATGAAATCGTGGCGACCCCGGCATCAATTAAGACGCTGAAAATACAACTGTTTAAAATAAATGATGCATTCGAGCAGGCCTTGTCTCTGGCCGATAAGCTTGAAACACAAATTGTGAAGAAATAAACCGTAAATAAAAAGGACAGGGAATTTTATCCTGCCCTTATTTTATTTCGATATCAGGTGAAACGGTAACGGTAAAGACCATCACTTCTTTTTAGGAAGGATATGGGTTGCCGTGCCTGTAAAAATTTCCGCTGCTTCCATTTCCGTTTCTGACAGGGTCGGGTGGGGATGGATGCTCAGCGCCAGGTCCTGGGCCAGGGCACCCATCTCAACCGCCAGGACCCCTTCGGAAATAAGCCCTTCGGTGTCCCGACCGGTGATACCGACGCCGAGGATGCGGCCGGTCTCGGGATCGATGACCATTTTGGTCAGTCCTTCCTGGGCATCCATTGTGGTGGCGCGTCCGGAAAACTTCCATGGAAACCGGTACACTTCCACGGATTTGTTCTGTCGGCGGGCCTGCTCTTCAGTCAGACCGCAATAGGCAATCTGCGGGTCGGTGAAAACAACGGCCGGAATTGCCCTGGCATCGAATGCCGACCGTTGCCCGGCTATGACTTCGGCCGCGATTTTGCCCTCATAAGTGGCTTTATGCGCCAGCATAAAACCGCCGGCGACATCTCCGACGGCCAGGATGCGTTCGTCGGAAGTGCGCTGTTGATCATCGACGATGACAAAACCGCGGCCATCGGTTTTTATCTTTGTGTTCTCCAGTCCGATGCTTTTTGTATTCGGCTGACGGCCGATGGCCACGAGCACTTTATCGAATTTTTGCCGAGGATTTTCAACATCGCCTTCCAGGGTGACCCTGACACCGTTTTCCTGCTCTTCCATCGAAGAAATTCGTGTATTCAAAAAAATGTTCTCAAATGCAGATTCCAGCCGCCGCTGCAGGGGCCTCACCAGATCGGAATCCACGCCGGGCAGGAGTCGATCTCCCAGCTCAACAACGGTGATCCGGCTGCCCAGTGCGGCGTAGACCGACCCCAGCTCCAGGCCGACATATCCCCCGCCCAGCACCAGCAGCGTTTGCGGTATGTCCGCCATTTCCAGAGCACCGGTTGAATTCATGATGCGCCCCCCTTTTTTGAAAGGAACACCCGGAAAGGGGGTTGGATGAGAACCGGTTGCCAGGATCGCGTGGCGAAATTTAATATGACTCACTTCCGATTCATGCAGCCGCACCCGATCGGTATCCTCGAATACCGCCCGGCCTCTTATCAGTTGAACACCCCGCTTGTCACTCAGACTGACCAGTCCGTTGGCCAGTTTATCGATCACCTTACCCTTGTAATTGCGAATGGCATTCAGATTAATTTGAGGCGGTCCAAAGGTGACTCCCATGGATCCGGCATGGGCGGCATCATGAATTAATTCGGAAATATAAAGATAGGTCTTGGAAGGAATGCAGCCCCGAAACAGGCAGACTCCGCCGGGGCGTTCCGATATATCAACCAGCGTTACGTCAAGCCCGAGGTCGGCCGCCCGAAAAGCTGCTGCATAGCCGCCCGGTCCACCGCCGATGATCAGGACTTCCGTTTCCTGTGTTAGTTCACCCATTACCATAAAGGTAGTAATCTCCTTTTTATCGCTTTGATGAGATAATTAGAAAATATAAATGGTGGTTCTTAATAGTTATGGCATAGCGCAAAGCGCATAGGACATGGCGTTGTGTATCTTAACGCTTGGCGCTCTGCGCCATGCGCTTTGCGATCATATCGAAAGTAGGAACATTTCCGGATCCTCTAAAGTTTTCCTAAAAAAAGCCAAAAAGTTCGCGGCGTCCACACCGTCCAGGACCCGGTGGTCAATGGCCAGTACCACCGGCATGATGAACCGCGGAATCATCTTGTAACCGCCATCTTTTTTAACCCGAACAACCGGTCTCAGTCGAGCGGCACTCATTCCCAGAATCGCCACTTCCGGGTAGTTGATTATCGGAAAGATATGGCCCCGCCCGCCGGCCGCGCCGATATTGGTGATCGTGAATGTACCGCCCTGCAATTCCTCCAGGCTGATTTTTCTGGACCGGGTCCGCTGGACCAGATCGTTCAGTTCGACTGCAATTTCCATGATGCTTTTGCGGTCAGCATCGCGAATGACGGGAACGATAAGCCCTTCACCGGTATCTGTTGCCACCCCGATATGACAGTATTGTTTGCGGACGATCTCACCCTTTGCGGTGTCCAGGGATACATTGAAATTGGGGAATTTTCTCAGTGCGGCGGCGGCTGCCTTTACAGCAAACACCGTCAGCGTTAGTCTGCCGCCTTTGGTCTCGATGTCTTTCTTCTGCCTTCGTCGCAGAGCTTCCAGTTCGGTCACGTCAACCTCATCCTGACTGTTAACATGGGGAATTTGCGACCAGGCCAGGGTCATTTGTTTTGCCGTGGCCCGGCGTATAGAGCGCAGCGGAA
>DAOVBC010000116.1 GCA_030670715.1 Deltaproteobacteria bacterium
AGTTCTTCGATTACATTAGTGTAAGCGATAGTGCGGTAATCTTCGAGTACTTTACGTTCTGCCAGGTATACAGCGTCTGCTCCATGGACGATAAGGGTTTCGGCAAGACCCGCAATCTGATAGCCCAGAAGAAGCGCACAAACCTCTTCATTCAATATATCTGCCAGCTCCCGGGCTTTACCGAGCAGCTCCAGGGTCACCGGGTTCAACCGGCCGTCTCGCTGTTCGGCAAAGACCCATATTCCTTTTCGATCACTGAAGTCGGGGATTGCTCTCGGTTCAGCGTCTGTCAGGAGCGCTTCGTTTCTGCATGCTTCCATGCAGGCTCCGCACGACGTGCAGCGCTCAAGAATTCTGGCTTTCCCATCCACGACCTCCACAGCGTCATAGGGACATGCCTTGATGCAGCGGCGGCATCCGTCACAAAGGTCGACTTCAACCCAAACGGTCATATTTCTTTCCTGTTAACAAAAGTCGAATCATTCGATCAATTTGTTCGTTTAAGAAGCTCAAAAAGCTGATTACTCAATGTTGCGGGTTGCGAGTTACGGGTTACGATGTGAGTGTTTTTTAACCCGCAACCCGAAACTCGAAACTCGCAACATTTGCTTTAAAGCATCTCAGTGGCGAGAGCACTCGATGTAAGACTCCACCTCCTATAGCTTGCAAGTAGACTCAAACGCCTTGCAGGCTGTGGCACCTTCGCTCTTCTTCAACCGGTCAATCAGGTCCCGGACCACTTGTTCCGTATGGCCTTCCAGGATTTCTCCCTGGCGTTCGAACTTGGGCGCAAAGGTTCTAATCACGTGCGTCAGCGATCCCTGCAGACCGACATCTTTGGTTTCGACGCCGATATCGGCCGCATTCCAGATCTTGATGGGCGCTTTTTCACGGCAGGCACCGATTAAACGTCCCACATCCGGATAGCGGGGTGTATTCATTTCTCCGATAACGGTGAGCAAAGCCGGAAGAGGGCACCGGATCCGTTCATACCCGTCCTCCAGACGTCGATGGACAGTCATGGTTTTTTTCGTCACCTTTTCAATGCGGCAGACATAGGTGACCTGGGGCAGCTTGAGGTAGTCCGCCACCTGAGGCCCTATCTGGGCGGTGTCACCATCAATCGCCTGCCGACCGCAGACAACCAGATCATAGGTGCCGATTGTTTCAACGGCCCTGCCGAGGGTGAAAGACGTCGCCCACGTATCGGCACCGGCGAATGCACTGTCGGACAGCAGAATTCCCCTGTCGGCACCCATCCCCAGCGCTTCAGAAAGAGCGTCAACCGCCTGGGGCGGTCCCATTGAAACTGCCGTGATCTTTCCGCCCAGACGCTCTTTCAGGCTGATCGCCGTCTCGAGGGCATGCAGGTCGTCCGGATTGATAATGCTCTCCAACCCCTCCCGGATAAGATTGCCCGTCTTTGGATCAAGCTTGACTTCGGTGGTGTTGGGCACCTGTTTGATGAGAACGATGATGTTCATAGATCGTATCCACAGTAAAATGATGAATCAAAGGTTGATGGAACTGACTATTATCTACGTCCGATTAAAATGCCTAAATTGCCTAAAATTAAGGTATAAAGAATCTGCATTTTTTTCAGTTTCAATCTCATTTCAACGATCACCATGAAAACGAGTGGAATGATACTGACGGTTATATAAAAATGGTACGCCGAAGGCGTACTACAATTTTAGGCATTTTAGCGCATTTTAGGCACTTTAGGCATTTCAAGGAGTTACTAAAACCATATAAGGTCAATTCTCGCCGATCCTTTGCTCAATCGGTATCTCGTTCAAATTAAATAACACCTTTCTCTTTGAGTCGGGCAAGGTCGTCTTTGCTGTAACCGATCTGGCGGTAGATTTCAGGATTATGTTCACCAAACCGTGGCGGAAAGGGCAGGTTTCGGTTATTTTCTTTGAGAAGCGGCGTCATGTACGGCGGCGGGGCCAGTGTAATTTCAGTACCCGTCTGCGGGTCCCTGGAAAAGAGCAGTCTTTTTTCAACCAGTGGATCCTTGATGACATCTTCAACCGGGTTAATTTTACTGATGGGAACCGTTATAGATGTGAGCAGGTCGATAAGTTCTTCGGAGGTGTGATTTTTGGTTATCTCATTTATGGCCTTGTTCAAATGGGTCACATCCCGGATTCGGCCATCATTGTTTTTATACTGCGGCTGGTCCAGAGATTTGAACATGTCCTGGGAGATGATGGAATTCCATTGCCGGTCATTGCCCACAGCCACGTACACAAAGCCGTCACTGGTTTCGTAGACCGACACCGGGCTGAAAAATTCGTGAGTATTTCCGCGCCGGGTGACCTTTTTTCCGAAACTGGCGGTCATTGTGATGGGAACTGTCAGCCAGGATAATGATGATTCGAACATCGCCAGGTCGATACGGGACCCTTCACCGGTGACTTCGCGCTGGTATAGCGCCTTCATCAAAAGACCGTATGCGTGTTCGCTGGTGCCCATGTCCGGAAGCGGTATCCCCAGTACCATGGGCGAGCCGTCTGTCTCGCCGGTCACCTCCATCAGGCCGGATCGTGCCTGCAATATGGGATCGTAGGCTGCCTCGTTGCTGTCAGGGCCGAACCCGGTGACACCCAGCCAGATGATATCCGGTTTCAGTGATTTCAGAGAGTCGTAATCGATGCCCAGTTTTTCATAATTTCGTGGGAGCTGGTTGGTGGCGAAGATATCGATATTAAGATCGCGGATGATCGAATGGAAAATTTCCTGTCCTTCCGGCGCTGCAAGGTTGAGGGTCAGCGCCTTTTTTCCGGCGTTAATTGTGAGAAAATAGGCGTTCATCCGTTTTTCACCCAGCACGTTTTCGCCGATAAAGCGGTTGGGGTCTCCGTATTTGGGGTGTTCCAGACGGATGACCTCCATGCCGTCCATGGCCAGGCGGTAGGTCAGGTAGGGAAGGACAGTTGCCTGTTCAAGGGATAGGACCGTGACATTCCGGAGCAGTTCCATGATTGCTCTCCTTGACGAGGATTTTTTGTATACAGTATACAGTATACAGTTAAATGTTTTTCTACCCGGGCCTCATCGAATTGTCAAGGTTTTTAGAAGTACCTCCTGAGATTTTCTTTTTGAATCGAAACATCATTTTGAGAATGACTCCAGCACCAGGCATCGTTCCAGATCGCATTGAAGACATCGATTTGTCTCGAAGGCGGCCTGCTCATCACTGAGGCAAAGTTCAACTTCCCGAAACCCCGAATGCCTATCCGAAAGCGGCATCACCGGTGTTTTAACCCTTTTAAGGTCTGCAAACCCGGCTTCTCTTCTGCCGTTATAATTCAGCTCCGCAGCACTTTTGGCGCGTTCACCGCCGATGATTCCGTCACCGCCCAGGAATTTATCAATAGAGGCCGCAGCCCGACCACCGGCGGCGATGGCGTCGATCACAGCTCCCGGGCCATTGGCCACATCACCGCCGGCAAAAACACCGGCCATATCGGTGGCCTGGGTTTCAGAATCAATAGCAATCAACCCGTTTTGAACTTTAAGGCCGCCTTCATCCTCCAGCAAACAAAAATCCTTACAAAAGGCCGTCTCGGCTGCCTGGCCAATTGCCAGAATGACCTGGTCGGCGGCAACCGTTTTTTGGGCCTCATCAAAGAAAGGACAAAAATTACCGTCGTCATCGAAAACCGACGTGCAGCGGACAAGCTCAACCCCGCTGACCCTGCCATCGTTGTTCATGATACGCCGGGGACCCCAGGAGTAGAGCAGCTCAACTCCTTCTGCCCGGGCCATTTCGATCTCCCACGGGTTGGCCGGCATCTCTTCTCTTTTTTCCAGGCATGCCAGAGAAACCTTTTTGGCACCCAGACGCAACGCCGACAGGGCCACATCAATAGCCACATTGCCGCCGCCGATAACCAGCACGTTTTCTTTGACAGCGTCAGGTTGTCCCTCGCGAACCTTGACCAGAAAATCGACACCCCAGAGCACATCCGGCATGTCGGAACCATCCAGCGGGATTTTTTTACTCAATTGAGCGCCCACGGCGATGAATACCGCTTCGCAGCCGTCGGCCTGCAATTGATCAATGTCGCAGTCCTTCCCGAATTTGACTCCGGTTTTGAGTTTGATGCCCACTTTGAGAACCTGCTCGATTTCTTTGTTCAGCACCTCTTCCGGCAGGCGAAAGGCGGGTATACCATAGCGCATCATGCCGCCGGCCCGTGCCCGTGCCTCGAATACCGTTACCTGATGGCCTTTTTTGCACAAATAAAAAGCCGCTGTTAAACCGGCCGGCCCCGCTCCTATAACGGCGATCTTATGCCCGGTTTCTTTTTCAACTTCAAAGACACTCTCCGGCAGCACGCCGGCATGATCGGCTGCATACCGCTTGGCGGCACAAATCGCGATGGGCTCGTTTACCTCGCCTCGCTTGCAGGCCGGTTCGCACGGATGGGTGCAGACCCGCCCCAAAATGCCCGGGAAAGGGGCTTTTTCCATAATCAGGGCACATGCTGCGGCGGGCTCGCCATGGGCAATGAGCCGCAAATAGCCGGGAACGTCAATGCCGGCCGGACATGCGGCGATACAGGGCGATTCCTGGGTCGGCCGGAGTTCTTCCGGCCCCCGGAGGCGCAGGGCCCGGGTAATGTCCAGGATCTTGATTCCGTTGGGGCATGCATCTTCGCATCGCCCGCAGGTGGCGCAGAACCAGGGCATGGGTGAACCGGAGATCTCGTCGATCAGGTCCAGTTCCACGTGCCGTACGAGGCGACGGATATTAAATCCGTTGATGCCGGTGATCGGACAGGCGCTACTGCACCGCCCGCACTGTTCACAGTACCGGAACATCGCCACGTCGTTAAACTGTTCCGCAAATGTGGCTGTGTTTTCCATATGTTACAAACTTTCTTGGTAACTTCTCAATAAGTCAGGGCCGCTTTTTGTAAATCCCCCTCAATCCCCCTTTTCAAAGGGGGAAGCTGTAGGAATACCCAAACTTATTGAGAAGTTACCTTTCTTGGGTCTGTGGCTAAATATAAATTCTCTCCGGTCTTCGGGGCCGGTGAGAAACAGAATATAGCCATTACTGCTCCAACTCCAGCTCCTTGATCATCTGCCGCATTACGCCGGCAAATTTCGGACCGTCCGCAGCCGAGCACCATGTATGCCACAGCCGATCCGGATCGTAACCGGCTTTGGCAAGTTTGCTTCGCGTCCGTTTGAGCCTTTTTTCGGCGGCGTAATTGCCGGTGATGTAATGGCAGGTGGGAAATTCGCATCCGGCCATCAAAACACCGGCCGCCCCCAGCTCAAAGGCTCTCTGCATCATTTTTATGGATACCCGGGCCGAGCACATCACCCGGATCAATCGCGCATTGGGCGGATACTGGAGCCGGCTCACTCCGGCCATATCCACCCCGCCCAGGGCGCACCAGTGGCAGACAAAACCGATGATTTTTTGCTCCGGCATCTCTTCCAGGGCGGCTTCCACCTGGGCTATGACCTGCTCGTCGGTATAATGCACGATGGAAATACATTCTTTTGGGCAGTCAGCCGCGCACAGCCCACAGCCTTTGCAAAGGGCCTTGATGACTTCGGGATTTTTCTCTTCGTCCACTTTAATGGCGTTATAGGGGCAGCGCTGGGAACACAAACCGCACTGGTTGCAACCGGGCAGATCGATATCGGCCACAATCCCCTCGGCCTCGATATACCCCTTTTGCATGGGGATCGAGACCCGCATGGCCGCGCCCATGCCCTCTTCACAGCTCTCTTTGAAAAACATGGGGGTTTTGGCACAGCCGCTTAAACTGATGCCGTCAACCGGAAATTCAAGCGGGCCGAGCTTAACATGGGATTCCTGGAAGAAGCCGTCCGGATTTGCCGAGACCTTCAGCAGCCCCCTGATGCGATCTACACTCTCGTTGCCCGCAAAGGCGGTGGTAAGGACCACCAGATCCGCTGTCAAATCAAATTCGCTGCCCACGAGAATATCGTACATTTTGATGCCCAGGCGGCCGTTTGCCCGGGCCACTTCGGGGTAGCGATCGTCTGGAAATCGGAGAAATTTAATACCCATCCGCTTGGCTTTGGCCAAAGCTTCGCCTTCTTCCTTGACCATGGACAGATCCCTGTACAATATGGACACGCGCGCATCTTTGCGCAGTGTTTTGAGGGCGATAGCGTTTTTCACAGCCGTGTGGCAACCGATGTTGCAGCAGCCGCGGGTGTCGTTTTTAGAGTTGACGCAGTTGATCATCACCACGTCCCTGACATCTCCCACGGCTTTGTTTTGCAGCATTTTTTCCAGCTGCAGTTGAGTGACTACCTGCGGATCACGACCGTATTCGAACTGGCCCTCGGGTTCCAGCTCCCGCATCCCCGTAGCCACCCCGATCGTTGAGATGTCCAGGCTGCGGGACTGGCCGCCGGCATTCAATTTGACGGTGTATTTACCGATGTAGCCCTCCACTTCCTTTATTTCAGTATCGGTAAACACCGTGATGTTGGGATGGGCCATGACCTGGTCCACTTTGGCCCGCAGAATTTTTTGGGCCGGGACTTTGTGATTGTTGTGGGAAAGAAAGCAGACGGTATTGAGCAGCCCACCGAGTCGGGTCTCGCGTTCCACGATGTAAGCCTTAAAGCCCTGGGCCGCCACATGCAGGGCGGCGTTCATGCCGGCCATTCCCCCACCGATCACCAGACAGTCGGTTTTAACCGGCAGTTTGATTTCCTGGCCTTCTTCCAGCAGCACCGCTTTGGCCACGCCCATTTTAATCAGGTCTTTGGCTTTCTGCGTTGCAATCTCCGGCTGCTGCATGTGCACCCAGGAAACCTGTTCGCGGATACTTACAAATTCGAGCAGGTAGGGGTTGACGCCGGCATCCTTGATTGCCCGTTTAAACAGCGGTTCGTGGGTCCGGGGGGTGCAGGAGGCCACCACCACCCGATTGATCCGGTGTTCCTGGATCAAATCGTGCATTTTGTTCAGATAATCCACCGAACAAGACCATCTGCCCTCGTCGGCCATGACAACATGTTCCAATCCCCCGGCATACTCGGTC
>DAOVBC010000247.1 GCA_030670715.1 Deltaproteobacteria bacterium
TCGAATATTCCCGTCTTTCAATCCGGTTTTTAGGTTCAGTTCCGGGTTAGATTAACCGTCTTCAATCGGTATTTTGTGTGTGATTTTGCGGGATGTCTTGGCCAGTCGGATCTGCAGAAAGCCGTTTGTGTAGGAAGACGACACCACATCCGTATCAATTGGAGCGGGGAGATAAAGGACCCGTTCAAATCTGCCGTACTGGATTTCAGCGAGCCGGTAGGTTGTGTTATCCACCCGCGGCATCGGCTGGCGTGTACCGTGAATCTTGACGGCCCTGCTGTTTATTTCTACCTCAAGATCGTCTTTGTCAACGCCCGCAATTTCGGCCAGAACAATAATTTCTTCCGGCGTTTCATAAATGTCCATCTGAGGTATCCAGGTGCATTCGGCAGATGCGAACATCGGACTTACCGGACGCGGCCGGAACATCTCCGCGAATGTCTTTTCGATTTTTGATGATAACCGACCAAAATCATTGCCAAAACGAATTTTTATATAGTCCATTTTTGGCTCCTGTGCACTGTGGTTTAGTGCTCCAATTCAAATATTCAATGACGTTTTTAATTCAGGGGTCGAGGTGTTTCTATCGCTGAACCTCTATTAGAGCGGAATGGGTTATCAGCGTATCGCCGGGCACTGTTTGAATGTATTAGGGTTCGTTAAGAAAGAACAGCGAATTGTTGAGATATTTCATCAATGCTAAAATACTCAATACAAGCTTAACTTATTGATTTAATGCCCCATCCTCTGTTCTTTCTTTACGAACCCTTATGCATGAGTTTGCCCTGGGATGTGCGGATAATTCATGGAGCTCTCAATTCAAAACAACTCCCCGACCCCATAGTTAATTAAATGACACTTAACCTGGATATCTCACCAGATTGAATAGTTTTCGATTTTTTCATGAATGTTCTGGTTAATGGATGCATGGACTAAGTCAATCCCGCCGACAACTATAAAATTTGAATAAACCTAACACCGAAACCGGGTTTTGTAAAGAGAGCATGTGTGCCGTGTCCCGACTTCGCGCCGCTTGACAAGGTAACGGCTGTGCTTACTTTTTGTCTGAAATCAGGAATTCTTCGAGAGGAGGATGTCTTATGTCACTAGTAAGATGGGATCCATTCAGAGACGTTGTCGCGCTCCAGGATCGTATCAACCGGATATTCGATGATGCCTTTCCCCGGGCCAGAACCCCCGATGACGACATGAGCTTGTGCGCCTGGCGCCCGGTGGTTGATATTTACGAGACCCCCGTTGCCATCATATTGAATGCCGAGCTTCCCGGTGTTAAAAAAGAAGATGTCTCGGTTGAGGTAAAGGATAATGTCTTGACGATCAAGGGTGAACGTTCCAGCGACCAGGAGATTAGTGAAGACAATTACTTCCGTCGGGAACGGTGTTTCGGAACATTCAGTCGATCATTTAGCCTGCAGTATCGTGTGGACCCTGAAAAAATAAAGGCCAGATTTAAAGATGGGGTTCTTGAAATTGAGGTGACGAAGCCCGCGGAAGAACATCCTAAACAGGTGACAGTGAACGTAGATTAGTTTTGATGGCCCTGAAAAAAGTTATTTTTAAAGGGATTACAGAGTTACATATTATTTCAACCTAATACGATTATAACAGATTCGGAGATTCAGAGTATATGGGCTTTTTTCGAAACCATTCACTCTTATAAGCCCAAGTTCCCCGTTTACCATTCATATTATTAAAAACAGGTCCGAGATTTTATGCCGGGCCTGTTTTTTTTTGCCGTTTGAAACATCCGATCCTTTCCTGTATGATACTGTTCTAAAAGCAAGTTGTTCTCAACTGACCCTCATTGTTCAGTTTCAGCCGGGCCGGGCACATCCGGGTTAAATTATGTCAGCTCAATCAAAACAGTCTTCCCTGTTGATCATCCGTTCGCAATACTTCCTGTATTTCGGAGTGTTCGGCATCTACCTTCCGTATTTTAACCTTTACTGCTATCATCTTGGATTCAGCGGTACCCAGATCGGCACACTGTCGGCATTTAGATCGCTGGTGTTGGTGATATTCCCCCTGATCTGGGGCGCACTGGCCGACCGTTTCAGGCTCCGCAGGTCTATTTACATCGGCTGCAACATGCTCGGCACCCTGATCTGGCTCTTCTATTTCACAACGATTGATTTCTGGCCGATGCTCATCATCACTGTTGCCCACGGAGTATTTTATGCGCCGTTGATATCCTTTCTGGAAGCCTTTACCATGGACGCCCTGGGTCAGGAAAAGGAAAGCTACGGGCGGATCAGGGCCTGGGGTTCCATCGCCTTCATCTTCATGGTCCTCGTGTTCGGCAGGCTTATCGATCTGTTTCAGATAGAACTGATTCTGGTGTTCATTTTTGCCGGATCTTTGCTTCAGTCTGCCGCCGCGGTTGGAATACCGCGCATTGATGTTACTGCAAAAAAGCACTTGCGACCGGGGGCTCGATCCCTGCTGACACCGCGTGTAATCGTTTTTTTGTTCTGCGGCTTTTTAATGCTGGTCAGCCATGGGGCCTATTACGGTTTTTTTTCCATCCATCTTGAAAACCTGGGGTATTCGAACACCTTTATCGGCGTTACCTGGGCCCTGGCCTCGATCGCGGAAATTCTGGTAATGATCAAATCCGACCGCATATTCAAGCGGTTTTCACTCGAAAAAGTCCTCGTTTTTTCTTTTCTGGTTGCGACCTTGAGATGGTTTGTTCTGTTTTTTGTCCGCTCACCGATGCTCATCCTCCTGGCTCAGGCGCTGCATGCCGTCACTTACGGCACTTTTCACATGGCAAGTATCCTCTACATCGATCATATGACCCCGGAAAAATCCAAAACCCTCGGTCAGGCGGTCAACAATGCCGTTCAATACGGACTGGGGTTGATGGTCGGTTTTATGCTGAATGGTTATCTTTATGAACGCGCCGGCTCATCCGTGCTTTTTATCATCAGCGGGTTCATAGCATTAAGCGGGGGAGTATTGTTTTGGGGGTTCTGTAAAGTGAAGCACGAAAACGGAACAGGCCACAGGTAACAGGTCATGGGTGATAGGTCATAGGTGACGGGTCATGGGTGATGGGTTACAGGTGAAGGGGACCTGTTATTTATCCTCCGTCACCTCCTGATCGGTGTGTTTCCCGTACCGGAATATAGTCAGGTCAAGCTAACCCGGATATTTCACGAGTTCGAGGCGTTTATTTGCATAAAATTTTTCATGAAATATTCGGGCTAATCCCCACGACGAGGGTACAGCAGGTGTCTGACCCAGTGCCGGACGGTGTTGCCTTTGAGCATTTTTTTGTCCAGCTGTTTAATCTGGTCAAACAGGGCGGCCGGGTCGGCAAACCACTGGGCGCGGGTTGTCAACTTCTCATTCGGATCAAGCTTTTTGACCACCCGGGCCGGATTTCCCGCTGCGATCGTGTTGGCGGGGACATTATCGACCACAACTGCACCGGCGCCGATAATGCAATTTTCTCCCAGTTGAACCCCTTTGCATATAATAGCACTGTCACCGATCCATACATTGGCCGCGATTTGCACCGGTGCGGATTTGCCGATGGTAATGCGGTTGTATATGTCATGCCAGTCGCAATCGGTGACGTACGCCCGGCTGGCAATCATACAATTGTCACCGATGATGATTTCTGACGCCGAACTGATGCGCACCCCCGGACAGAGCATGCAGTAACTGCCGATACGGATACGACCTTTTCCTTTGGCTTCAGGCCAGACGGCCAGCCTTACCTTGCCGTCCGGAGCTGCGATAACGATTGCACAATCGCCCATCTCAACCGGCGATCCGAAAATTTCCACATGCCAGGGCTTCATGAAAGTAGGGTGCCTGCCCAGGATTTCAAACTGGGGGCGCAGGAAATGACGGGTATAGAACGCCTGAAATTTCAGGTAGGCGTTTTTAATGAAATAGGGCCGATGATCGCGGATCACAGGGGGTTCCTTTTATATAGGTAAAAACCACGAATTAACACGAATTTTCACGAAATAAATTTTCATCCTAGGTGCCACTTTTTTACCTGTCGGAACAATTCGTGGTAATTCGTGCTCATTCGTGGTTACCTAATTTTAGCAACAGGCCGATTTTTCCCAATACCGGTGGTCAAACAGCCGGCTTGCCGGGGTCAGATCGTAGAGGGCATCTGCCGCCATCAGGACCACTGCGTTGGTCCAGGTGAGTTTGTCTTCCGGCCACACCGTCATGTCCGGGAATGTGAATCCGGCCAGGTAAGACCCGTCCGTGAACTTTTTGTCGCTGATCCAGTTGAACACAATTTCCGCCAGAAAACGGTTTCCCATCGCC
>DAOVBC010000152.1 GCA_030670715.1 Deltaproteobacteria bacterium
CTCACGGCGTTTGCCGGAAGCACGGGCACGCTGGTTCTGCTTCTTGTCATTTCATCCGGACAGACAATTATTAAGAAAGACGCTTTGCTTTTATCGGGGGTTATGGTGAATGCTTTCTGCTCGGCTATCATCATGTTTCTGGTCTCTTTGACCCAGGATTCCCGGCTGCACAATATTATTTTCTGGTTGATGGGAGATTTCTCACTGGTCGATATGCGACAGGTAAGTGTCCTGGCAGCCATGATTATCCCCTGCTTTGTCCTGCTTTTCTGGTTCTCCCATGTCATGAACCTTTTGCTGTTGGGCCGGGAAACGGCACAGTCAATGGGGGTGAATATAAAAGCGGTAGTGATTTTGCTTCTGGTGTTGACTTCTTTTATGGTCAGCGCCACGGTGAGCCACTGCGGGTTGATAGGATTCGTCGGGCTGGTCGTACCCCACCTGCTCAGAATATTGCTGGGACCGGACCACCGGATGCTTGTACCGGCCTGTGTGCTTGGCGGCGGCGCGTATGTGGTTTTTTGCGATTTACTGGCAAGAGTTCTGCCCCGGCAGGGAGAAATGCCCGCCGGCGTGATCACGGCTCTGATTGGTGCGCCGCTTTTCATTTTTCTATTAAAGAGGTCCAGAAGTTGAGTGCGGCTATTCATGTCACAGAATTGAACCACGTTTACGGACAGCTGCAGGTATTGAAAGATCTTTCCTTTACCATTGACCGGGGAGATTTTTTCGTCATTATCGGCCCCAATGGCTCCGGTAAGACAACCCTGATGAAAATTGTTGCGGGAATCCTCCGGCTGCAAATTGGCGGGCTGCAGGTATTGAACCGCTCCATCCAGAGTTATACCCGCAAGGCACTGGCCCGCAAGATTGCCTTTGTACAGCAGATGGTATCCATCGATTTCCCGTTCTCAGTGCTGGAGCTGATTCTGATGGGCCGGTCGCCTCACCAGGGAGTGCTGGGACTGGAAAACAAAAGAGATATAAACATTGCCAAAGAAACCATGGTTTTCACCGGTATCGACCACCTGGAAGATCGCAGACTATATGAACTGAGCGGCGGTGAACAGCAGCGGGTGATGATCGCGCGGGCCATCTGCCAGAATTCAGAAATCATTTTACTGGATGAACCGACGGCTTCTCTGGACCTGGCGCATCAAGTCCGGATAATGGATCTGATGGAGAAGCTGAGAATCGAAAAAAATGTTACCGTGGTTATGGTTTCCCACGACATAAACCTGGCGGCGATGTACGGGCAGCGGCTGTTGCTGATGAAGGCCGGAGAGATCATCAGTATCGGGACGCCTGAAGAGGTGCTGAGCGGGCAGACCCTGGAAGCGGCATACGGCTGTCCGGTATTCGTGGATGAGAACCCGGTAGCCAAATGTCCGCGAATAACGCCGGTGCCCGGGGTAGAGACAGGGGGCTAGTCCGGATATATTCTATGAAAAGACTGAAAGCGCAAATATAGCCATATTTCCCAGTGCATGAATCGTGATCGGTACCAGCAAACTGCCTTCAATCTCATAAGCCACCGCAAAAACGATACCGCCGACGACTTGGGTGACCGCCATGCCCTGCACGGGATGAAACAATACAAATATCAGGGTACTGACTACTACTGCGATCGGGATGCCCCAGCGCCGGAAAAATCCGTATAAAATCCCGCGAAAAAACATTTCTTCTGCAACCGGTCCGATAAGACCACCGATGATAAACAGCAGACCGATTTCAACGGGTCCGGACGGTACGCTGGAATGGATGAGTTTTAGCGGGTTTTTCCCGCCGGCCAGAAGGACAAGTCCGGCAATCGCTGCAATCAGGCCGAAACCGGCCGCCCACATCAACCCCCTTCCCAGGCCGGCAGCTATTTTTGAGCGTGACAATCCAATCGAGGAAATTCCGCTGCCGAAACTGGAGACAACTAAAATCATTAAAAAAATTTCTGAAAGACGGATGATGCCGGTGAGAATCATCAGATTCGATTGAACTGCAGAGCTGATGAAAGCCACCAGCACTTCAATGCTGAATATTCCTGCCGCGCACAAAAGCAGGGTTTTTATTTCGATTCGGGTTGTTTCCATCCGAGTGCCCTCAGGGCATTATACCCGTATCGCTGAATGTACCAGCTGGTGGACGAATTAAGCGTTGAAATGATTCCGGCAATCGCTTTTTTGTTTCCTCTTTTACCCAGTGCATACAATGCCTGGCAGACAACATTCGGCTGAGAATCATCCATCAGTTTCAACAGGTCATTGAATGTTTCCGCTTTACGACTCACAGCCAGCGCTCTGGCACTCCAGTATCGCTCCGGCAGGTGAGGGCTTGTCAGCATTTTCTTGTAAGTTGGAAATTCGCTGATCTCCAGCCCTTTTGCCTCAACATACTTTACGGCTGCCACCCGGTCCTGCCAGTTTTCAGAGGTGATGGTTTTTCGCAAATTGTCTCCGTCAACTGTTGTACGGTTTCCCAGATAAACCGGAATAATTGCTGTAATGCCTATTGCAAGACTCAGACCGGCAGCAACAACAGAGGCGGTTGTGGTACGAAAGCAAAATCCACACATCAGGTGCAGTACGCTGTAGATAATCAAATACAGAAAGATCGGATAAGCATATTTGATACAATAGTAGGTAACGCTGCGGAAAAATGAAAGCCGGTCGATTTTTTCAGAGAATTTTTCCAACAACACTTTCGGCCTTGAAACAAACGCGGCCGCCCCTGTCTGAAAAACCTCACGACCACTTTGCGTGAAAATCAATCGGCTGTTTTCCTCCCTTACTGTCAGATCCGGGTCATCCTGGTTTTTGACTGCCAGATAATCATAATTTCTCAACTGTCTTTCCACCCGTGCGTAAATCGGGGAGTCCGCTATTTTCGATAGATCGCAGGTGCGCAGCGTTTTCTGCGCCGGAGATTTAAACGCTTCAGCCGGATAGAGGGTATAGCGGTAGTAAAAATCGTTTATCTTTATACCGATCGGGTTGGACAGAAGAATGTTATCGCGGATGCTGACAAACAGCCCGCTGTCCAGCTGGGTTGACCAGAAAAACGCCAGTAAAACGATGGGGTAAACAGGCACCAGGCGGATGAGAAAATTTGTTTGACGGGTCTTTTGGATCAAACGTTTAACAGCAAAAAGGAAAACGACAGGCGGTATCAGGATGAAATACAGGCTTGCAAAAGGAGAAAAGCCGTTTTGGTTTACGCCATAGATAAAACCGGCGGATATCAAGGCCAGGAAAACAAGTATGAACCTGTTCCGCCCAAACAGGTTTATCCAGAGCCATGCGGCGGCAAAAGCCGACAAACTGAGACCGGCACCAATACTCAGGGTGAAAAACAACCCTCCCCAGAAAGCTGCACCCGGTGATTTAAGCGGGGGCAGGGTCTGTAAATTCGGTATTGCCAGATAACCGGCGTCGTGAATGGCCTCAATGACCTGATATAAATGCAGATTCGAATGGTAAACATGCAGGGTTGAGACGATTTGAGCAACCAGCAGTCCCGCAAAGATGATAATGAAACTAAAATCGAATGTTCCTGTGCGTTTTTTATCAGCGGAAGACAACCTGAATTTCCTGTTAGCTTTGATTCATTATTATTCCATATAGTTATAGCCCATTTTTTGCGGTACGTCAAAGCCAATCATCCCATTCAGTATATTCGGGCGTAGTTGCCTGGCAGTTTCGATCCGGTAATAAATTGAGAGACAGGTGAGTATTGCAATTTTGTCGCTCCATGAATAATCAGAGACTGCACCGTGCAAACTCGTGCCTAAGGGTTCGTAAAGAAAGCACTGAAAATTCTCCGACCCCTCGAATTACCGAAAATTATCATTGACTTTAAATTGATATTTAATTAGTGAGTTAAAAAAATAGTTTCATGTTGTTCAGGTGCCCGTTTTGCTGGTGAAAGATTTGGCAGGCAGTCGGCGCAACGGTCTCATGACGGAAGCGCCATTCCTGACTGCTAAACTTCACCAGGGCTTAATAGGGAACCCCGTGTAAATCGGGGATGGGCCCGCCTCTGTAATCGGGGACGAACACCGCAACAAGCCACGGACCGGTTTCAACCGGTTGGGAAGGCGCGGTAAGTAGGAAGATCCGTAAGTCAGAAAACCTGCCTGGGCGATCGGTTCAAACCTTCGTGGACAGAGGGCAACCGGCGGATCTTGAGGATAAAAAAGGGAAATCCCCGGATCGAAATTACTTCGATTCGGGGATTTTTTTTACAAATAGCTCCAGGTCCCTCTCTGCCGCAAAAAACGATTTAAGGAGGACGGATGATGAAATGGATTTCAGTTTTTCTACCGGCAATTGCGGCGTTATTTGTTTTAAATGGTTTTGCAGTAGCCGCGGACGAAACCGACCCGGTCACGATGGAAGAGGTCGTTGTGACCGCCACCAGAACAGAGACGGCACTGGATAAAGTCGGCGGTAGTTCGGTGACCGTGATCACGGCCGAAGACATTAAAGCCAGGAAATTGAATATGGTTGATGATGTACTCAGGAGCGTCCCGGGCCTTGATGTTGCGTCGAACGGCAGTCTGGGGTCGGATTCAACCGTATCGATTAGAGGTGCCGCCTCAAAGAATACCCTGATCATGGTGGACGGTATCTTGTACAACGATCCGTCGTCACCCAGCCGGGGTGCCGATCTGGCCAATCTGAATGTGGACAATATTGAGAGGATCGAAGTCGTCCGGGGTCCTCTGGGGGCTTTGTACGGCAGCAACGCCACAGCGGGCGTTATCAACATTATCACCAAGAAAGGCACCGGCAAGCCGACGGCCTACATTGGCGGAGAATACGGTTCATACAACACGTGGAAACTTTATGGCGGCACTTCCGGGAAACTGAAAAAGTTCAATTTTTCGTTCACGGCTTCCAGGACCGAAACCGATGGATTTTCAAGTGCCGATGCCGACAACCCGGACATCGCACACAACGGGAACACTTCCGAAAAAGATAGCTGGGAAAATACCACCCTGTCTGGGAAATTCGGTGTCGACATTACCGAAGATTTCGATATCAATGCCATTGTGCGCTATATTGACGCAAGTGTTAATTTGGATGATTTCAACGGCTTTGCCGCTGACCAGTGGGACTACAGCACATTCCCGGCGACACTGGTCCCGAACGGTCCCAAAAAGCAGAAACAGGAAACCGATCAGCTTTTCGGTGAATTTAACATTCACAATTATTTCTTCGACCGCTTTTTGGAATCTGAGTTCTATTATAAAATTTCGGATCAAAAAAGAGATATTTTTGACGCAGATGGGAATTTCTTTCAAAATTTTGATGGAAGAACCGATAAACTTGGATGGCAGGGCGGCCTTAATTTTTCCGATACCAACCTCCTTTCATTCGGACTTATGTATTTTGAAGAAAAACTGGAACAGAGAGACAGCTCTGAAAAAAGTGCCGATACCAAAAGTTACTGGGTCAGCGATCAACTGTTTCTGTTCGATGAGCACTTAATCGTCGTGGGTAGTGTTCGAATTGACGATCACAGCCAGTTCGGCACGGAACCGACCTGGCACATTGCGCCCTCCTATCTGATCGATCAAACCGGGACCACCCTGAAGGGCAGCGTCGGTACCGGCTTTCGGTCGCCTTCTCTGTTTGAGCTTTTTGCCGATCCGATCCCCATGTTCGGCTTTTTCGGCGGTAACCCGAACCTGAACGCGGAAAAAAGCCGGGGCTGGGATGCAGGCTTTGAACAGGCCCTTTTTAAAGGAAAGGTGAAATTCGGCGGCACGTACTTTTACACCCTTTTTAAGGATAAAATAGAATTCGTTTTCGATACGACGACCTTTACCTCAACCTACGAGAACCTTGTTGGGGATACGAAAACCAGAGGAGTTGAAGCCTTTGCGCAATGGACCCCTCTCGATGAACTTGATTTATTGCTCAATTACACTTACACCGACACGGAAGATCCCGATGGAGAATCCCTCCCCCGTAGACCCAGAAACAAGTTTTACTTCAACACCCGTTATCGTTTCTTTGACAAATGTACATTGAACCTGGACGCATATTATGTGGACGAGCGTAAAACATTTGAGTCTGCGGCGGATAAAATCGGGAATCCAGTTAAGAAACTGGATGACTATTTTCTGGTCAACCTGGCGGCTTATTACGACATCACAAAGCACGTCCAGTTATACGGCCGCAT
>DAOVBC010000063.1 GCA_030670715.1 Deltaproteobacteria bacterium
AATAACGGGCCAATGCATTCTTGTCAATAAAAATCGGTGGTCTAACCGAAAATTAACAACCGAGCTTAATACCCTTTAGGATTGAACGATCCCTTGCCCAATGGAGGTAGGAAAAGATAGGCATTTCAATCCGATAGGCGTCTGCAACGGATTGCTGAAACTACCACATTGCCACCGGTTCTTTTATAAGTTCCCGGTTAAATTCAATTCAGGGGACGGGGGGTTTCTATCGCTAAACCTCTATTAGAGCGGAATGGGTTATCAGCGCATCACCGGGTCCGCCTAGGCGGATTTGAATGTATTAGGGATCGTTAAGAAAGAACAGCGGATTGTTGAAATATTCAGGTTAAACCACTTCCATGACAGCGCCATCTTCCTGAATGTAAGAGCGGGTGATGATGGTTTGTCTTTGGCTGAAATACTCCCGGTAGTGGCGATCAAACGCAACCCGGGATTTGATCACTTTTTCAAAAAGACCGGAAAGTCCCAGGAGCAGCTCGGAAATTTCCCGCACGGCATGGCTGCCGGATCCATGGCCGGTAATATAATCACAGAGCCCGTGATCCCCGGAATACTCTCTAAACAGCGGGCTGGCCGGACGCTGAACAAGGCATCTCACACCGCAGATTTGCGCCATAGCCAGATCATTGATATCATCGAAAACGCAGGCGATGGATTCTGGTGGGATTTGATATTCGGCACTGAGATGCTCTACAGCCTGGCGTTTATCCCCGATACCCGAAAAAATACCGTCGAAATGCTCGCGCCGTGCAAAATGTTTGGCGGTTTGGTTTTTTTCGCCACTGACAATGGCAGCAATCGGCATTCGGCCGTTGTTCAGCCAGAGGCCGTAGCGCAGCATGTTCGTTCCCATGGAATCGGCTTCGTTAAACGTACTGGGGGTCTCGACACCTTTGGTACCGTCGTTAAAGACGCCGTCCCAGTCGAACATCAGCACCTGGATCCGCCCAATTTTCGAAGCAAGCATCTCGGCCGGAGTAATAAATATCCCCCCCACGCCGGTGAATTGCCGCGCAACCGAATTGATGTAATCCTTCGAATTGTTTATTTGATTGCTATCCAATGAGACCCAACTGTACAAAATCCTGTATATCCAGGATGCCGACCGGAATGTTATTTTCCAAAACGATGATGTTGTCGATCTGACGCTCTTTGAAAATGTTTACCGCTTCGTACAGCAGGGCGTCAGAGTTTATGGTGATGGGATTCCTGGTAAAATCGAGTTCAGACATCTCCTTATCTAGGATTACCCGGCCTTTTTTCTGCAACTTACGGCGAATGTCGCCGTCCGTGAAGATTCCTGCCAGACTGCCGCTGTCATCGACCAGGGTCACGGCCCCCAATCCCGACTCGGTCATTTCAATTAATGCCGTTGTAATGGAATCGGAAACCTTGCAGACCGGATTTATATCCTGAACCACTTCGCGGACATGCATGGTCATCAAACGGGTATGCTCGAAGAACTGGTTGGTTCCTACCGTCGTCAGGGCGTTATCGCACAGCCGTTTCACTACGCTCCAGGGAACCGTGCAGACGTGTACGCCGGCCAGCATTGCCTGCCGAACATGCTCGGGGTGACGAACCGAGGAGAACATGATCTTGGTGGAATAATCGTATTTCTCCACCACATTGACGCACTGCTCGAAGAGTGCCAGGGCATCATGCCCCTGATCCTGCAGTCGCCCCGCCAGCGGGCATACAAAAGCAGCCCCTGCAGCCATCGCCATATAGGCCTGGTTCAGCGTGTAAATCAGGTGAACGTTGACCCGGTGTCCTTCGTCGGTGAGCGTCTTGCAAGCCCGGAGACCCGTCATGGATACGGGGACCTTGAATACCGGTTTGCTCTTCAGCGGCAAGGTCAGCAATCGGTGGGCTTCGTCCACAATTTCATCATACGTTTCTCCCAGAGCCTCCACCTGCAGTTCCGGAACCATCCCCGACAATTTTACGATAGCACCGTCAATATCGGTAATGCCGTGACGATGCATAAATGTTGGGGTAGTGGTAAGCCCCGATAGAAAGCCCAGCTCGAAGGCCTCTTCGATTTCTTTAAAATCCACCGAATCTAAATAGAGTTCCATACCGTGTCCCTTTTTTTATTTTATACGTTAGTAAAAATGCCCTGCGGATATATTTGTTTCATGGGTTGGGGCGGTTTTTATCACACCGCTTCTATTATGGCGGAATAAAAAAACGCCCAGAAACCTCATTTACTTAATAAAATCGTTGACGAGGTTATGGATCTCGATTAAGGGCTTCACAAACTCTTCGAGTCCATCCAGTTTATACTGACTGGAAGCGTCGCAAAGCGCACTGGGCGGATCCGGATGGGTTTCAATGAAAATACCGTCCACGCCGGCCGCCACACCTGCCCGGGATATCACAGGCAGGTACTCACGCGTGCTGCCTTTCGGGTCCTTGCTGGGAATACCGTATTTACGGATGCTGTGGGTAATGTCAAAAACGACCGGATAACCAATACCGTTCAGTTGAAAAAAGCTGCGCGGGTCTACAATCAGATCGTTATAGCCGAAAGTGTACCCGCGTTCGGTTAGAATGATTTTTTCCGTCCCGGCATCTTCGAGTTTTTTAACCGGTTTGGCCATGTTTTCAGGTGCTATAAATTGTCCGTGCTTGAGATTGACCACCTTGCCGGTTTTGGCCGCTTCCACCAGTAGAGAGGACTGCATGCACAGATAGGCCGGAATCTGAATAATATCAACAACTTCTCCTGTGGGTCGGACCTGTTGCGGAAAATGAACGTCGGTTAAAACCGGCAGTTCGAACTCACGCTTTATTTTAGCCAACATTTTCAAACCTTCTTCCAGACCCGGTCCGTGGTAATGCTGCAGCGAGCTGCGGTTGTCCTTCATGAAAGAAGACTTGTAGATAATCGGCAGGTGCAGATTTTCCGAAATTTTCTTCAGTTCCTCGGCCGTCTGCATCATGACTGATTCTTCTTCTATGACGCAGGGTCCGGAGATCATAAACAGCCGGTCTGAGCCGCATTCAGCGCCGCCGACCTTAATAATATTTTTTGCCGCCATTTTATCCTCCGGTTCGTTTTTTTCCTGTATTTTTCATGGTGTGCCACACGTGGCGGAAAAGTTAAGAAAAAGAGGCGAACTTGTCAAGCTTAATTAAGGTAAAAGTGGCGTAACCTTTTTATTTCTCATAAAAAAATGTCCGTAAATTTATTTTCTTTCATATGTAAAATGCAGCATATCACATGTTTCACCTGCCATCAGTTCCGCTTGACACCCAACCGGTAAAACCTTATGCTGCGCTGAATTATCACGGTATTTTATAATTCACTTCAAAATAAAGAAGCCGGGCCTAAAGGGCCCGGCTTTGATTAACCCATCAGGGGAAATAATAGCACTGATTATCTTTCATAAAGATGCAAGATACACGATACAAGATACAAAGTGAAAGAAAGTCATCGATCGTAATCACGTCATATTGAATCCTGTATCCTGCATCTTGAATCCTTAAACGAATCAACTTCGGGGCACAGCCGATTATCTTTGACCTGACCCCAAGAACCAGGTTTTGGACACTCCATAAAAAATGAAAATATTGCTGGTTCAAACAAGCTGGCTCGGTGACACCATTCTCTCTACACCGGTAATATCCGGAATTAAGATAATCAACCCGGACGCTGAGTTGTGGATGATGACCACACCGTTAGCATCAGCCCTGATTGAACGGGATCCGCTTCTGGCCGGCGTTCTGACCTATGATAAACGTAACAAGGATAGCGGCCTGTCCGGATTTTTCAGGATGGTCGGCAGAATCAGGCAGCTAAAATTCGACGTTGTTTATTCCCTGCACAAGTCTTATCGCACTGCCCTGCTGCTCCGGCTGTGTGGAATACCCGTGCGAATCGGTTTTACTGAAGCAAAACTTTGTTTTTTATATCACCATACCCGCCGTAGAAATTCGAAAGATCATGCCGTTGTCCGAAATCTCTCCTTGCTGTCAGGTGAGATTTCACCAGGTGCTCTGGACAAAAAATTACGATTGTTTCCTCCCGAAAAAAGTGAAGTGAGTCAAGAAGTACACAATGTTTTGTCGCGTATCGACCGTTACGCCGTCCTGGTGCCCGGAAGCGCCTGGAAAACTAAAATGTGGCCGTGGCAGGGATATCAGGAAGTCGCAAAGTACCTGCTGGAAAAAAGTTTTCAGGTCGTTTTGCTCGGCGCCCCATCGGAGAAACCGGTAAGTGAAAAGGTTGCACAAGGATTGGATGTGATTAATCTGGCGGGCAGAACGAACATATCCGATGCCATGCATGTAATCCACAATGCCGGCCTTGTGGTTTGTAACGACAGCATGGCACTTCACCTGGCCTCAGCATTCAAAGTGCCTAATGTGGCCATATTCTGTTCAACGTCTCCGGCATTCGGATTTGGACCATGGCAGAACAACGCCATTGTCGTTGAGCGTGGAGATCTCGACTGCAAGCCCTGCGCCCCCCATGGCGGCCAAAAGTGTCCGACCGGTACCGATGCCTGTATGCTGGGGCTTGCCCCTGAGAGTGTCATCGGCGCAGTTGAAAAACTGTTAAACCTTTGATGAAGCGGGCAAAATCTCTTCTATCCTTTCCATCACATCCCCTGCACTAATGGCGTCCATACAGGCCCGGTCTTTGCATCGCTTTAAATTGCACGGGGAACAATCCAGATACTTTTGAATGACCCGCCCCCGAAAAGGTCCTGTCCGCCGTGGATTTGCAGGACCGAACAGGGCAATAACCTCTTTGCCCAGAGCAACCGCCAGATGCATCGGTCCGGTATCGCAGCTCACCACAGCCTTTGAGCCGTTTAACACTTCAATCAAATCTTTCAGAGACGTTTTTCCGACCAGATCGACGATTTCACAATTCGCCGCAGCCCTTATTTGTTCGGCGCCTTGCCTGTCTTCCGGCCCGCCGGTGATGACGGCTGGCACGTTATACCGTTTCATGACCGTCTCCGCCAGTGAAGCAAATCGATCGGGGTACCATTTGTTGGCCGACTTGGTGGCCCCGATGTTCAGGACAATATACTCTGCCGGAAGATCAGCAAAACCCTTTCCGGCTACCGGTATGTCCCAGCGCACATGGAAATTGGAAACACCCAGGTAGTGGGCAAACTCCTGATACTGGCTGAGCATATGCTTTCCCGGATCTGCGGGGGGAATTCGCTCAAAGGGAAAAATCCATGTCATCTCTTTGCATCTTTTTTTATCAAAACCGATGCGTCGTCCCGTGTTGGCCATCATAGACAACAGCCCGGATTTGAGGATTCTCTGCAGGTCAAGCGTCACATCATATCTGATCTTCCGGACCTGTCTGCGAACCTCTCCAAGCGATGTCCGCCATCGATATTTGTCAAACAAAATGGTCCGGTCGACACAGGTATGATTTGAAACCAGAGGATAACTCAACGGTTCAATCAGCCAGTGGATCCGTGCGTTGAAATGCTTTTTCAAGTTGACGGCCAACGGCAGTGTATTGATAACATCCCCCAGTGCCCCGAGCTTTATAAATAAAATATCCATATCGTGAACATCGCGTACCAGACAACCATCGGCGTGTCAAAATATTTTCGATGCTGAATAAACAGTTGGGGTGAATTCACCGGTTGACACCCTGACCCCTATCCCATATATTATAATTTGGATCAAACGTAATTTCATATAGTTATAGACATTCTATGTAATTTTTCAATAAATCCGGGTAATCGCTTCTGGATTCCCGCCTTCGCGAAAATGACGATCGCGTACAAGTGCCTATCATTCCCGCGAAGGCGTGAATCCAGTGAATACTCGCAAAACGCGTTTTATCCAACTCTTTGAGAACTTACCCGTCTATAACCAAAAAAGAGGATACGATGCCCGTGGGTGCTACAAAATCGTTGCACCGGATGAAATATGGTGCCTATCACATCGGCGCGCATGAACATCTCAGCCCGGATCAAATTGAGCACCTGGTAACACTATTCAACAGGCCGACACGGTCTTCCGAATTGACTCTGGGCGGTAGAACATCCGTTACAATAGATGAAATCGAAGGCGTCGGCCCGGTAGTCATTAAACATTATCGACGTGGCGGACTGGTGCACTTCTTCGTCAAACAAACATACCTTCGCCGGGGCAAAACCCGGTGCCGGCTCGAATATGAAATGCTTGATAAGGTCCGGCGCATCGGTGTCGGCGCCCCACGGCCGGTTGCTTATGCCTCCCGGGGGAAATTAATCTATCGGTGCTGGCTGGTGACCCGGGAAGTCCCGTCACATAAGACTCTGGCAGCCTTAAGTATGTCGGATTTAAATCGGGCCGTATATCTGATCGAACCGATTGTCCGGGCGGTTGACCGGCTGATTCAAAACAGAATCCTGCATGTGGACCTGCACCCGGGAAACGTACTGGTGGATCCTGATGATCGCACTTATCTGATTGATTTTGACCGGGCGGGTTCATATCGATCGGGGGAAAAAGCATTGCGGACCCGATATGTCGCACGCTGGAAACGAGCAGTTATCAAACATCGGCTGCCTGATGTTCTCTGGAAGGAAATGCAGGTCCGGCTGCTGGAAAAACATACCTCCGGCCCGCAGTAAGGGTTCACGAAGAAATAAGTTTGCAATTTTAGGCGTTGAGGGTCCCGGCTGGCAAGGCGCGAAAACGTAGGAATATCCAGCATATTGCGAGTTTTCGCAACGCAGCCAGTCAGGATGCATCGACGTCTAAAATGTGAAGTTATTTTTGAGTGAGCCCTAAGAGGACACACCACTATTTTCAGCACACGAATTAGGCCTGTCACAATATTCCCGGGGTCACGGGGCCTGTGGTTGTTCCTCCAGTCGGGCCAGACGCTCCTTGATATATTCATGAAATCCGTCGCTGTCCCTGCCAAAGCTCGTCCGAACGCCAATCACCGCCAGCTTCAATGGCAAAGGAACCCATTGCGTAATCCGGACATAATCTTTTTCAGTGGTTGCCAGAAATTCCGAGCCTGTGTTAAAGGCGGCAGTTACTATGGATTGAATGTCTTCATCAGTATACCGGTGATGGTCCGGAAATTCCATAAAATCCTCTACGTTACAGCGCAGATCTTCAAGGGTCTGCTGAAAATCCTTATTTTTGGCGATGCCGGAAAAGGCAAATACCTTTAAGTCTTGCAGCAGTTCCAAGCCGTGCGAATGAGAAGGTGTCCCGGCATTGCGATCACTTCCATGGCTCTCAAAAACGTCGACGATGTATGGTGTGTGGGATGTACGAAAAACCGGCCGGTCACAGGCGATCTTTTCCAGATTCGCCGGCAAATGTGAAATTGCATCGGCATCCGCCTGCTTCACACGTGTGAGAATAAATGCATTTGCACGTTTTAACGCCGACTGCGGTTCGCGCAAAATGCCCCGCGGCAGAAGATGGAAGTTGCCCAGCGGGCTTTTGCCGTCCAGTAGAACCAGATTGATGTCCCGTGCGAGTTGTAGATGCTGAAAAGCATCGTCAAGAATGATAACATCCGGCTGAAATTCTCTTACGGCCAACCGGCCGATCTCATAACGGTTCCGCCCTACAAGAATCGGCACCTCCAATTCTTTCAGCCGCTGTGCCATCATGTACGGTTCATCACCCGCCGTTTCGGCATCCATGAGGATGCTGCGGCCGTCACCTACAATTCCACCGGATTTCTCTGCTTTTCCCCTGTATCCCCGGCTGATGACCGCGGTTTTATAACCGAGGCGTTGGACAAGTTCGGCAACCAGCACCGTCAGTGGCGTTTTCCCGGTCCCCCCCACTGTTATGTTGCCTATGGAAATAATCCTGCAGGGCAATTGTTTTGTTTTTAACAGCCCGGTACGATAACCGGCAGCGCGCAACCGGACAACCATGCTGTAAAGCAGTGACAACGCGTACAGAACAGCGCTTAACGGAGATAACCGCGGCCTGCCTTCATCTTTCATTATGGTTTCGATTTTCTTCTGTATCTTATGCACCGCTACGCCTTATTGAATAGGCTCTCTTGCTCTCTTTTTGGAATAGGAAGATCAATAAAACCCATCCGAGTTCTGTAAATTGCATAAAGGGCACAACAATAGAAGCTATCTTAAAAATAGTAGATTATGTTCAAGGGCAAGGCGTCGATTCGGTTTAAAAGCGGAGCGTACACGAAGTACGTGAGCATTTTAAACCGAATCGCAACGCAGCCATTGGACGTAATATGCATTTTTAAGATAGCTTCTAGTATTCTACATTCATCAATATTACTATCCCAATCCCCAGAAAGATGAAGTTGGCCGTCCAGGCAGCGATAAACGGGGGAAGCAGGCCGCCGTATCCCAGTGACAAACAAAAGCTGTATGATATCCAGTAAAGAAAGGTAATGCCGATGCCGTAGGCGATGCCCACTGAAAGCCCCTGGCTTCCCCTTGACTTTCTTTTGAGACCATATCCGGCGGCCAGCAGCGATAAAATCAGACCTACAACAGAAAAAGCCAATTTGGCATGCAGGTCGACCCGATAATTGGTGGCATCATATCCTTCCGCTTCAACAGCCCGGATATACGCCAGGAGTTCCATAAAGGTCATTTCTTCTGATTTTTTAGCCACACGCTTGAGTTCCTCGGGCAGAAATTCAAAAGGCTCAATCCGTTCTTCATAAAATTTAACCGCAAAGTTTTGTTCATCTTCGCCGGATGCCCGGTTCTGTTCCATGAGGTTTCGAAAACGCCACTGCCCGTCTCTGAATTCGCCTGATTTTGCATCCACTCTTCTTTGCAGGCGGAATTTCTCATCAAAATAGTACAGGGTAACGCCGGAGATGGTCTTGTTTGCCTGGTTATAATAGCGGATGTGCGCAAGAGACCGATGCCCTTTAATCCAGATATTTTTTTCCCTTGAGGTAACAGCAGACTTTTTTTTGACTTCCTCAAGCCAGATGCGGTTCGCTTTATTGATGGTGATCGGAACGATCAGATCGCTTAGAAAAAAGAGAAAAATACTGAATACGAAGGCAATCGCCAGCATGGTTCTCAAAAGGTAATAGGCACTGATCCCGCCGCTTCTCAACGCGAGGAGTTCATTGTTTTTGTTCATCAAACCAAAAACGATCAGAATCGCCAGTAGAAACCCCACTGGCGCAATTTGCACAACAACAAACGGCACCCTGAACTGAAAAAAGATGAGAACCCTGGTAAAGGACAGGCCGGCATCGATGAAATTGTCAATCTTTTCAAAAAAATCTACCGCCAGAAAAATGCTGATGACGGTGATCAGGATGATACTGAAAAATTTAAAGATTTCCCTGGCGATATATCGGTCGATAATCGACATGCAGGATTTCCTGTTGCCCCAATATGTATGTAAGTAACGTCATTCTCGTAAAAAGCCAGAACAAGCAATTTTACGAGCGTTTTAGGTTTAAGGTTTTAAGTTTTAAGCAACTGTAAATAGGGGTATTTCCTCAACCTAAAACCTAAAACTGGATGAATTCGATTCTTGCAACTTCATCGGTGGTACATCACAGAACAAAAATTATATGCAGTGCACGGAATAATTCTCATACCTCTTTTCTGCCGGAACGATACATCAGGCGCTGTATCCGTCGGGCCAGAAACCCGATCTGCAACGGCCGCTCACTGGCTGTTCTTACCAGCAAAAACAGCCCCAGTCCTCCCATAATGACGTTCGGCACCCACATGCCGATCAGCGGCGGGTAAACACCTGTTTCCCCGAAGACAAGACCTACCGACAAAAGCAAATAATAAAACAGAAAAAAAACCAGTCCGAGGACCAGGCCGGATGACCGTTTGGCACGCTTGGAATGAATACCGAGGGGCACGGCAAGAAGCCCCAGCGCGAA
>DAOVBC010000140.1 GCA_030670715.1 Deltaproteobacteria bacterium
GTTTCTTTGAAGGTCAGCTGCGCATCCACCCTCATCGCAGCACTGGTCGGAGTGCCGCTGGGGTTTGCAATTGCCTTCGGTTCATTTACCGGCAAGCGGATGGTCATCACCGTGCTAAACACCCTGCTGGCACTGCCGACCGTGGTTATCGGCCTGTTTGTCTACGCTTTTGTCTCCCGCAGGGGGATATTCGGCGTTTTTGATCTGCTCTACACCCAGAAAGCGATCATCATCGGACAGGTCATCCTGATTATTCCCGTGGTCGCCGCGTTTACCATTGCAGCCGTTAGCAGGGTTGATGATCGCTACCGCAAGACCGCTATGACTCTCGGAGCGAATCGCCTGCAGACGGCCTGGGTGATTTTAAAAGAGGCCCGGTTCGGCATTGTTGCCGCCATCATTGCCGCTTTTGGTCGGGTCATCTCCGAGGTAGGCATCAGCATGATGCTCGGCGGTAATATCAAAGGCTTTACCCGCACCATGACCACCGCCATGGCGCTGGAGTATGACAAGGGCGTGTTTACCCTGGCGGTGGCTCTCGGTATCGTGTTGCTGGGAATCAGTTTCGGTATGAATCTGCTGTTTCATTTTTTTCAGGGAAGGACCGGGCGTGATGCTGTATGAAATTTCACAGCTGACAAAAGTTTACGGGCGAAGTACCGTTTTGAACATCCCTTCCCTGGAAATTGAACAGGGCCGCATTTACGCCCTGATTGGGCCGAACGGGGCCGGTAAGACAACCCTGCTGAATATACTTGGTTTTCTGGACATCCCCACCGGCGGCTCTCTGCGGTTTCAATCCAAACCGGTGCGCTATACGGCCTCCGAGTTGCAGAATCTGCGCAAAGTCGTGGTCATGGTTGACCAGCACCCGATCCTATTTACCACTACTGTATATAAAAACCTGGATTTTGGACTGAAAATCAGAGGTATGTCACAAAGGGACCGCGGGCGTATTATCGATGAGACGCTCGAGCTTGTGGGGATGAGAAGCTTTGCAGGGGCACGGGCCCATCTCCTGTCCGGCGGCGAAACCCAGCGAATCGCCCTGGCGCGTGCCCTGGCTCTGTCACCGGAAGTATTCCTGTGCGACGAACCCACTTCAAGCGTTGACGTGGAACATCAGCAAATTATTCTCAATACACTCAGGCAGATCAATGAAGAGAAGAGGATAAATGTCATTTTTACCACCCACGACAGATCCCAGGCTTCTTTGCTGGCCCACCGGATCCTGGTGCTCGACCGCGGCAGTCTTATACCGGCAGCTTATGAGAATATATTTAGCGGTGTTATTGAAAAGGTGGATGCATCTCGTTACCGGTTCGTCATCCGGAATGGTTTCGCTCTGGATGTTCCGGAAGATCAGATCAAGGGAAACCCAGGCAGGACAAGGATCTTCATCGATCCGGCAAAAATCGAAATTGTCGGAGTTGAAGAAAATGACCGGCCGGAAAACACCGTCAGCGGCAAAATTGTAAGCGTTACCACAGAAAACGGGAAGATAAGGCTGGTGGTCGATACCGGTGTGTCGATTACTATTTTTATCTCCGCCCACGATTACCGGGCAAAGAAGATAATGGCAGGTGACACGGCCGGATTGATTGTCAGTCCCGAATCGGTTCACATCATGTAACGGTCGATTTTTTATACCTGTCCGATCAGCAATGATTTATCGAGAACCTTCCTCAGCCCTTGTTTTCAAGATTGTGCCTTAGTACTCTAATTCTTAATTACAGTGACGTATTATTGGCAATTTTTTTTTACCACAGAGACCACCAGCCGTCGCTGAAGCTTCCGTCTTCGCTAAAAGCTTCGCCGGACAAGATGGCACGGCAGGCTGAGCACACAGAGAAACAATTAATAATTATTTTGTTTGCCTCTGTGGTCCCCGGCCCGCCACGCGAGCCGTGAGGCGAGGCGGGCGGGTCTGCGTGCTCTGTGGTGAAGCTGTATTTTGATCAACATTTATGATTTCATTATCTTATACGTCATCGTAATTGCGAATACATGAACTTAGCGACAGGCCAGACGGCACTCTCTTCCCGATAGTAAATGGTTTGTTTGACAAAAGTGTGTATCTTTGAAACCATTTATATCTGAATATTTCACCAAAAAATCCCCGGACTGCAGATAGGTCTAAACATGACAGATGAAAAATCAGTTAAAGAATCCTTACTGCTGGTTGACGATGAACCGATGAACCTTCAGGTACTGTTTGAATCCCTGGAGGGGGTCGGCTGTAAAATGCTGATCGCCAAAAATGGAGAAACGGCCCTTTCGATAGCGCGCAAGGCACACCCGGATTTAATTCTCCTGGATATCATGATGCCGGGCATCGACGGTTTTGAGGTTTGCCGACGGCTGAAAGCCGATGCGGCCACCGCAGACATACCGGTGATTTTTCTTTCCGCCCTGAGTGAGACCGCCGATAAAGTCCACGGACTTCAACTGGGTGCAGTGGATTATATTTCCAAACCGTTTCAACCCGAAGAAGTGATTGCCCGGGTAAATACGCACCTGACCATTCACCGGCTAAATCTGGAGGTCCAGAAGCAGAGAGATAAACTTGCCCGCGAACTGAAAGTCGTTTCAGATCTTCAGCTCAAACTCCTGCCGGAAAAACTGCCCGAAATTAACGGATTAAAATTGGCGGTTCACTACGAGACCAGCCTTTACTCCGGCGGTGATTATTACGATGTCGCTGAGCTACCTGACAACCGCTGGGGGTTTTTGTTGGCCGATGCCGCAGGGCACGGTGCACCGGCAGCCGTAGAGATGGCCATGACATGTGCACTTTTTCGCTCTTATCCGGAGCCACCCATTGAATCGGATGGCGTTCTGTCTTATCTTAACCGGCACCTCCGCAAAACTTATGAAACCAGTTTTGTCACTGCGATTTATATAATTTACGATCCAGTTGGCCATACACTGCAAATCGCCCGTGCCGGCCAACCACCACCGATGGTTTATCGATCATCTGAGAATAAGGCCACTGAAGTGAAGTGTGCCGGTGTCCTTCCCATGGGTCTCGTAGGCTATGAAGATATACCGGTTACTGAAATGCAGTTGAATCCAGGAGATCGTGTGCTGCTCTACACCGATGGTATAACCGAACGGTTCAATTATGATAATAAACAATACGGTGAAGAGCGTTTGTTGAAGCAGCTTGAAAGGAAAGACAGGCCGGAACCGCAAAGATTGCTCGATGACATCATGAAAGACGTGGAACAGTTTGCAGGGGGACGGGTTGCTGAAGATGATCAGGCATTGTTGTTGCTTGTCATAGACTAACCCGCGAATTTTGCAAATAATAAAAAACGATCGAGGAGAGGTTTACAGTTGAAAAGCCTTCAAAGAAAAACAACCATTTTCATCAGTATCATATTTTTATTAATTTCAAGCGCTGCTCAAATACGTGCCGCGGGACTGGAGATTGCCCTATTTGTCCCGCGTGACGATCTCTTCTGGAAGAAATCGGTATACTTTGCACAGGATGCCGCCGTCGACCTGGGCGTCACCCTAAAAATCTACTTTTCAGACGATAACCCGGCTCGTATGGTCGAGCAGGTACGATCGGCTGCCCGGAGTGGTACAGACGGTATTATTTTTCCGGCTTTTCAAAACACGGGCGAAAAAATTCTGCAGATCGCTGAAGAACATAAAATCCCGGCGATATTGATTAACTCGAAGTTTCTTTACGCTGATCACCGCCCTCGGATGAAGTATAAATACTGGATCGGAAGTATAGTGCCGGACGATGCAAAGGTAGGCTCATTTCTCATTCAACGCCTGATAAGCGAAGCCCGGAAAAGAGGCTTGCAGCAGCTGCACATTCTCGCCATAGAGGGCAACCCGAAAGACGAATCCTCTGTGGCCCGTATCAGGGGACTCAATAACTATCTGAGATATAAAGAAGATATTGCTTCCGTTAAGGTCGTTACCGGAGGATGGGACCGCAATACGGCTTATGAGCAATTCAAAACATATTATCGGAAGTATCCCGATGTAAATATTGTCTGGTGTGCTAACGATAACATGGCTTTCGGCGTTGTGAAGGCGATCAAGGAACTCGCCCTGAATAGAGTTGTCATTATCGGGGGCGTCGACTGGGATGCTGAAGTAATGGAAGCCATTGAGAAGGATCTTGTTCAGATCAGCATCGGGGGGCACTTTTTGGACGGGGCCTGGGCAATGGTGCTGCTGAATGATTTCCTCCATGGCGTTGATTTTGCCGATGAATTAATAGAGTTTCAATCACCGATGATCGGCATCACCGGCAATAATATAGACAACTTTTCTGCTTTAATTTCCATGAGTACTCGCTCTTTGGACTTCAACCGGTTTTCAAAATCAAAAAATCCCGCATTAAAGCTTTACCGCTTTGATTTTAATACCATCGCCGCCAGTCTGGACACCGAGAAGCTGAAATTGAGCCTGAATGAGCAGGAAAAAACCTGGCTGGCAGCGCACAAAAACATTCGCATCGGTATCGATCCAGCCTGGCCTCCGTTTGATTTTGTGGACGATGTCGACAAGCATGCGGGGATTGCCTCAGATTACGTGCGCCTGTTGAACAGACACCTCGAGGTGGACATGGTCCCGGTACGCGGCTTGCGCTGGTTCGAGGTCCTGGAGCAGGCCCGGGCCGGCAACATCGACGCCATCCCCTGTATCATCTTAACGCCGGAGCGATCGAAATTTTTGCGCTTTACCCGGCCGTACCTTAGCTTTCCGCTGGTCATTATGACCCGCAGGGAAGCACCATTTGTCAATGGCATACAGGATTTTGACGACAACAAGATTGCCGTCGGCAAAGGGCACGCCAGCCAGGAGTTGCTCGAGCGCGATTTCCCGGACAAAAAACTTTTTCTTGCCAAAAACATCGACGATGGGCTGCGGGCCCTTTCCAACGGCAAGGTGGATGCCTATGTGGACAACCTGGGCTCTATCAGCTATGCGACCCAAAAACTCGGGTTGTCCAACCTGAAAGTCGCCATGACCACCCCTTACACCATGAATCTGGCGATGGGGATTCGCAAAGACTGGCCGCAGCTGGTTCAGATACTGAACAAATTTCTTCCCTCGATTCCGGATCCCGAAAAATCACGTATTCACAACCGTTGGATCAACGTACGCTTTGAACAGCGCATGGACTGGTCGCTGGTATGGAAAATTGTGATCCCTATATTTGTGTTCGGTGCGACCATTGTATTGGTTTTTGTGAACCGTAACAGGGCACTGACCAGAGAAGTGACCGAACGAAAACGAACTGAGATGGAGCTGAAAAAACTATCTCGGGCCATTGAACAAAGCCCCACATCGGTGGTGATAACCGATCCGAACGGCACTATTGAGTATGTTAATCCGAAGTTTACCGAGATCACCGGGTACAGCGCAGAAGAAGCCATGGGTCAAAACCCCCGGATATTGAATTCCGGGGAACAGCCCCGGGAACATTTTGAGGACCTGTGGGAAACCATCCTTGCAGGCAACGAGTGGCACGGTGAAATTTGCAATAAAAAGAAAACCGGTGAGCTGTTCTGGGAATTTGCCCACATATCACCCATCCGTAACTCGGAAGGGGAGATTACCTATTTCGTAGCAGTCAAGGAGGACATCTCCAAGCGCAAGCAAATGGAAGAAGAGCTGGTTCAGGCCAAGCTGGCGGCCGATGAAGCCAACCGGGCCAAGGGTGACTTTCTGGCCAACATGAGTCACGAGATCCGCACCCCCATGAACGCGGTAATCGGTATGGCCCATCTGGCCCTGAAGACTGAACTGACCCCCAAACAGCAGGATTACCTGAACAAAATCCAGTCCTCCGCTAATTCCCTTCTGGGTATTATCAACGATATTCTCGACTTCTCCAAAATTGAGGCCGGCAAGATGGACATAGAATCGGTGGATTTCAACCTGGATGACGTCCTGGACAACCTGGCGAATTTAATCACCGTCAAAGCGCAGGAGAAGGAAGACCTAGAAGTGCTTTTCGCCACCGCCACAAGTGTGCCGCGGCACCTGGTGGGAGATTCTTTACGGCTGGGACAGGTGCTCATTAACCTGGCCAACAATGCCGTCAAGTTCACAGACTCCGGGGAGATCGTGGTCGCCACCGAACTGGTTAAACAGGACCAGGATAAAGTGACCCTGCAGTTCTCGGTGAGCGATACCGGCATCGGGCTGACAGAAGACCAGATGGCCAGGCTCTTTCAGTCCTTCACCCAGGCCGACACGTCCACCACGCGCAAATACGGGGGTACCGGATTGGGACTGACCATCAGTAAACGCCTGGTGGAGATGATGGGTGGTGAAATCCGGGTGGAAAGCGAGCCCGGAAGGGATACGACCTTCAGTTTTACCTCCGTTTTCGGTCGGGGACGGGAAAAAGCCAAAAAACGTCCGTTACCGCCGGTAGACCTGCGGGGCATGAAGGTCCTGGTGGTGGATGACAATGG
>DAOVBC010000169.1 GCA_030670715.1 Deltaproteobacteria bacterium
ACATCCAGAATGTCGGTTTCTTTCAGAAAGGAGCTGCCGCCGCATTTTTCACACACCGTATTTTCGGGAACGAAATATGACGTATCTTTCTCAAACCAGATATCGGCACCGTGTTCTTCAAACAGGCGATATACCCGATCCATAATATCGTGGTTCAGGAGCAAAGTTTCACATTTTTCACAGTAGAATACGGTAATAGGCACGCCCCAGGCACGCTGCCGGGAAACACACCAGTCCGGACGGTTTTCGATCATACCGTAAATGCGTTCTCTACCCCAGCGGGGGATCCATTTCACCCGGTCGATTTCCCGCAGTGATTTCTCCCTTAAGCCGGTTTTTTCCATCGAGATAAACCACTGGGGAGTCGCCCGGAAGATGACCGGCTGCTTACAGCGCCAGCAGTGAGGATAGGAATGCTCGATGGCCTCTTCGGTGATGAGGGATCCATTCTCCAGCAGTTTGGCGTTGATATTTTTATTGGCGTCAAATACGAACTGACCGTTAAAAAAGCCGACATCCCCGGTAAAGCGCCCACGGTCATCCACCGGTGAATAGATGTCCAGACCGTACTGCAGACCAACCTCGTAATCCTCCTGTCCGTGTCCGGGAGCCGTATGAACGCATCCTGTTCCGGCTTCAAGGGTCACATGGTCCCCTAAAATTATGAGCGAGTCGCGGTTATACAGGGGATGGATGCAGCGTTTTTGTTCAAGGCTTTTAGCGTCAATTTCGGCCAGAATGGTGTAATCGTTTATACCGAAAGTCGACATACAGGTTGCCACGAGATCTCTGGCGATAATGAGAACCTCGCCATTTCCGACATCCACCGCGGCATAAACAAAATCAGGATGCAGGGCTATGGCCAAGTTTGCCGGGATGGTCCAGGGCGTGGTCGTCCATATGACGATGGATATTTTTTTCCCGCCAAGCGCCGGAAAGTCGGCACTCAAATCATCTTTCATTAAAAATTTCACAAAAATCGACGGCGATGATTCATCGTGATATTCGATTTCCGCTTCAGCCAGGGCCGTCCGGCAGTCATTGCACCAGTAGATCGGTTTTTTATTCCTGAAAAGACTGCCGTCGAATGCAAACTTGCCGCATTCCCTGGCAATCGTGGCCTCGTAAATATAGTTCATTGTCAGGTAGGGATTTTCCCACTCGCCCATAACGCCCAGCCGTTTAAACTCGTCACGCTGGATGTCGATAAATTTCTCGGCATAAGCCCGGCACAATCTGCGCACCTCGGCCAGGGAAAGATCTTTCTTTTTATCACCCAGTTCCTTATCCACGTTGTGCTCGATGGGAAGTCCGTGGCAGTCCCATCCCGGAACGTAAACAGCATCATAGCCGGACATCTGCCGGGAGCGGACAATGATGTCTTTTAATATTTTATTTAAGGCCGTTCCGATATGAATATGGCCGTTGGCGTAAGGAGGGCCATCGTGAAGAACAAACAGTTCACGGCCTTTTGAGGCTTCTCTGATTTTCGCATGCAGGCCCGTCTCCTCCCAGGCCTTTAACTGTTCAGGCTCGCGGTTGGCCAGGTTCGCCTTCATGGGAAATTTCGTTTTCGGCAGATTCAGCGTCTTTTTATAATCCATGGAATCCTCCAGCATCTGATATTATCATAAATCGATGATGTTTACTTGTAAACCGTAGTAGTGTCAAGGAAATTGCCGGTCTGAATTGCGGGAATTCGTTCCGTTTTAACGGTTTAAAAAAATTAGGTGTACTTGAAGGGTTCATACATATTGATCGTGCTTGAGATGGGAAATTGAATTGATCGGAAGTCAGCCTGCTGAAATACCGGGTAAGGGTTCACGAAGAAATAAGTTCGCAATTTTAGGCGTTGAGGGGCCCGGCCGGCAAGGCGCGAAAACGTAGGAATATCCAGCATATTGCGAGTTTTCGCAACGCAGCCGGTCGGGTTGCATCGACGTTTAAAATGTGAAGTTATTTTTGAGTGAGCCCTAAGGTCTCGTCACAGAATCGCCGACCGCTAAAATGCTTTTCAGCTATGGCCCGGCCCCATAACCATTGAGCCTACCGACAGGTAGGTATACTGTTTACCCACCAGGTCTTCGTAATCCGGAATCATCCGTCGCCCGTCCAAGATCAGATAAGGCGGGCTTACTAGCTCTTCAACTGTTCGGGACAGGCCACGAAATTCTTCGCAGTCCGAAGAAATAAAAAGGGCATCGGATCCTTCAATTGCCTCTTTGGCCGTGGCATAGTATTCAATTTTTTCAAATAGGATATTTTTCGATGGGTCGAAAACGCTTTTGGCCGTTTCATTGGCCAGCGGATCATATGCCTTTATTTTCGCCGCTCCTTTTCCCAGCAGCGATTCGATTACTTTGATCGAGGAGGCATCACGCATATCATTGGTGTGTTTTTTAAAGGCGAGCCCCAGAACCGTGACCGTCTTCTTGTTGAACTTGAATCCGGCCTCGGTGATGGCCCGGTCGACGAGATAAACTTTCTGATATTCATTGACTTCATATGAAGCTTCCAACATTTTCGTTCTGACATTGACCTTTCTGAGCTGGTTGATCAATGAGGCTATGTCTTTTCCGAAGCAGCTTCCTCCCGCCCCGTTACTGACAAAAGAACCCCAGGTGCTGATCCTTTCGTCGGCAGTGACACCACTGCGAAGATCATCAATTATTATGTTGGGGATTTTTTCGCCAATCTTCGCCCCGACACCATTCCAGAAAGAAATGTAGGTGAGAAGTACTGTGTTGGCTACATATTTTATCGCTTCGGCGGTCTCGGGTGTAGTCTCGATGTATTTGATGCGGACATGGTTCACAAACTGAGAATACACCCGGCGCAGAATATTAAAATCCTCCTCATGATCGCAGCCCACCACCACCCGGTCAGGTCTTCTGGCCTGGGCCACTGCAGTTCCTTCCGCTAAAAATTCTGGATTGGAGGCAACGCCGATATTTTCAACCCCATGGGAATCCAGAATGCTTTCGAGATGACGGGCCGTTCCGATGGGTACCGTGCTTTTGTTGACAACAACGATACGGCGTTTGTCTTTTCTGGCTGCAACCCGTGCAGCAAGGTTTTCGGCCGCAGCATCGTAAAAAGTAAGATTCGTCGATCCGTCCAGGTTGGGAGGTGTCGGCAGGCACATGAACACCGCATCCGTGCCTTCAATGATCGCATCCAGATCCGCAGAAAAATACAGATACCGGTTGAGTGTCTCTCGTATCAGATTGGCCAGACCGGGTTCATTTACATAATTTTCAATCTCCCGGGTCTGACCGGTTGAAAAAGCCTTTAGCTTCTCAATGTCATTATCGTAAGCATAAACTTCATGACCGTACTCGGAGCAAACCGCCGCGTGAACAAGGCCCACATATCCAGTTCCCAGTACAATAATCTTCATAGAATCCTCAACAAATTTAACATCGACACCAAATGGTCGATATGAAGTCGCTTAACACCTAATAATGCCCTAACCCAGTATCCCGATATCCCTTAAAACCTCATCAAATCCGAGAAGTTTCACTTTGCGCCTTAAAAATTCTGAAATTGTTGGCTGATAGGCTTTCACCCGGGGATACATTTTGGCTTCGCGGGGTGTCTGGTTGCCCTTTTTGTGGTTGCATACCTTACAGGCCGCCACGCAATTCTCGAACACGGTGTCGCCGCCTCTTGATCGGGGGACGATATGATCAATCGTCAGGTGGCTGCCACCCTGCCGGCAGTAGGCGCATTTAAATCCGTCCCGGATGAGCACATTTTTTTTACTGAAAGGGACCCGGTTTCGATAAACTGTTCGGATAAACTTTATCAGTTTAATAACGGAAGGTATTTTTACAGTAATCCCCCCACCAGTTTTAACGGTTTTAGCGGAATACCTCAGCACCTTCACCTTATCCTTGAACAGCAGACACACCGCCCGCTGCCAATCCACAACATTCAGGAAAGAATAATCTGCGTTGAGCACAACACACTGGGTCATTTCCGTCACCTTTTAGTTAGGATTGCCTTCACCCGAATATTTCATAAATCGGGGGCGGATGTGCATTTCACCGGAGGAATTACGATGATTCAAATATTATATCCATTCATAAAAATCAAACCTTTTCGATATTTTTCACCGAAATAGTGTGTCTAGTGGGTGATGAGCGCCTACAATATATTACCCTCTTGATATTTCCCGATAAATCCTTATGCTGAATAGTATCGGGCCGTAGCTCACCTGAATATTTCATGAAAAAATCGAAAACAGTTTAATAAAATCATCAGGTTCTTGCTTTATGAAGCATAAAGACCGGTAGAGAGGAAGGATTAATATGCGGTTATTTTGCACAATCACTTTTATTTTTTTGCTGGCGGCCGAGTCGGTTATTGCGGGTGAAGCCGACGTTATGGCCGCCGATGTCACAAAATCCGGACCAAATACATACAATTTTTCCGTTACCGTCGGCCACAATGACGGGGGCTGGAACCACTACGCAGACAGGTGGGATGTTGTCGCCCCCGACGGCAGCATCTTGGGAATCCGGACGCTTTACCATCCGCATGTGAACGAACAACCGTTCACAAGAAGCCTTGCCGGGGTAAAGATACCGAAAAATATCAATTCGGTAACAATACGGGCCCATTGCTCGGTGCACGATTATGGCGGTAAAGAAATCAGAGTAAAATTACCGCGCTAAACAACGAATAAGGAGACAGGAGATGTTGAATCATGTGGTTATGCTGAAGTTCAAACCTGATGTGAAAGAATCGGAAATTGAAGATCTTGAAAATGCCCTGGATGAGCTGCCAAATTCAATTATAGAGATCCAGATGTACGAATTCGGCCGTGATGTTATCCGCTCGGACCGCTCGTACGATTTCGCCCTTGTTTCTCTTTTTGCCAACACGGATGCCTTGAGTCGCTATGCTTCTCATCCCGACCATATGGCTGTGCTCGAAAAGATAAAAAAAATCTGCCGGAACGTGATTACTGTCGACTATGAAGGTACCGATGCCAGCGACTTTAAAGAAAAAACGCCCGATTCGATGCTACTTGATGACTTTTGATAAAATACAAGGAGAAAAAAATGAACACAAATATAAAAGCAATGGTTTTGGCCTCCTTTGCTGCCGACTCTCTGGCACTGGGAGCCCACTGGATATATGATACGGCGGTAATCGATAATGATTTCGGCCGGGTGGAAACTTTACGCAAACCGAAAGAGACCTCTTTCCATCCAACAAAAGATCTTGGAGATTTCACCCACTACGGTGATCAGACTCTGCTGCTGCTGGAATCGATAGTCGAAAGCAACGGTTTTGCCCTTAACGATTTTGCCCGGAGCTGGAAGGCGTTCTTCGGCGGCTATGACGGCTATTTTGATCACGCAACCAAAGACACCCTGAAAAATTTTGCAGAGAGCAAAGGTCCGGATTTGTCAGGATCAACTTCCACGGATCTCGGCAGTGCTGCACGGATCGCACCACTGGTGTATGTATACAGCGATAACCTGGAGAAATTGGTGTCCGCAGCAAGAGAGCAGACAGCCATGACCCATAATGATCCCAGTGTGATTGAAAGCGCCGAGTTTTTCGCCGGAGTTGCGCGGCAGGTGTTGCGGGGCAGGCCCCCGGTAGCCGCTATCAAGGAAGCATTACCAGTAGGTGCCCTCCAAAAAGGGATCCTGGACGGACTCGAAAGCAGCGGGATGGAAACCCGCAAGGCGATCAAGAATTTCGGTCAGATGTGTGATACAGTTTCTGCCCTGCCCTCTGTCGTGCATCTGATTGCTAAATACGAGAA
>DAOVBC010000223.1 GCA_030670715.1 Deltaproteobacteria bacterium
CTGGATCTGAAGCCTGACAACAATGGCGATATGGACATTATCGGTGATGTTTATGAGTACCTGATCGAAAAATTTGCGGCCAGTGCCGGTAAAAAAGCCGGTGAGTTTTATACCCCGTCGACGGTTTCAGAAACCCTGGCCCGGCTCGTGGCTCCGCAAAAGGGAGATCGTATCTGCGATCCGGCCTGCGGCTCCGGATCGCTTTTAATCCGGGCCGGCAAGCAGGTTGGCTCAAACGATTACGCCCTTTACGGCCAGGAAATGAACGGCAGCACCTGGGCCCTGTGCAAGATGAACATGTTCCTGCACGAAGTGGACTCTGCTCATATTCAATGGGAAGACACCATCCGGCATCCCCAGTTTGTCGAAGACGATGCCCTGATGAAGTTCGATATCGTGATTGCCAATCCTCCCTTTTCACTGGACAAGTGGGGTCAGGAAATGGCCGCCGAAGATCGTTATGCCCGCTTCCAGCGCGGCATTCCGCCCAAGAGCAAAGGCGACTGGGCCTTTATCAGCCACATGCTGGCCACCGCCGTGGAGGGCACCGGACGCGTCGGGGTGGTGGTGCCCCATGGGGTGCTGTTTCGCGGCGGCCAAGAAGGCAAAATTCGTGAAGCGGTGATCCGGGAAAATCTTTTAGACGCCGTCATCGGTCTTCCGGCCAACCTGTTTTATGGTACCGGCATTCCGGCCGCCCTGATGATCTTCGACAAATCTCGCAAGTCCGGCCGTGAGGTTCTTTTCATCGATGCCAGCCGCGAATTCGAACAGAGCACCAACCAGAACAAGCTGCGGCCCCAGGACATCGAAAAGATCGTGACGACCTTTCGCAAAAGACAGGCGGTCGATAAGTACGCCTATCCTGCTTCTTTTGTGGAAATCGAAGAAAACGAGTTCAATCTTAATATCCCGCGCTATGTGGACACCTTTGAGCCGGAGCCGGAAATCGATATTTCCGCCACCCAAAAGGAAATCGAACAGATCGAAGCTGAGCTGGTGGAGACCCAAGCGAAGATGAATCACTATTTAAAAGAATTAGGGTTTTAGAATATCATCCTGTTTCGAGGCATATTTTGAAATTAAGCCAGCTAAAAAAAATCGTTACCGGCGGAGAAAGCGACCGGGTTGAGTTTAAAGCTTCAACCGGTCAGCGGACAAGCGCAGCGAAAACCGTTTGCGCTATGTCAAACAATCTGGGCGGCTATTTGTTTTTCGGTGTTCGTAACGACGGCCGAATTATAGGCCAGACAGTAACCGATCAAACTTTGCGCAGCATCACATCGGAAATTCAAAAAATCGAACCCCCCGTATTTCCTGAAATACGAACCATACCGACCGGTGCCGACACCAGTGTGATTGTTTTAATTGTTCAGGGCGGTGGCGGACCTTTCAGTTTTGACGGCCGGCCATATATGCGGCTTGGCCCGACAACATCGATTATGACCAGGACAGAATATGAACGCAGGCTTTTTGAACGCATGCATGCTTCACAGCGATGGGAAAATCAGGAAGTTGAGCAGGGAATAACCCTCAAAGATCTTGATCGGAACACGATCAGGTCCACCTTTAACAGCGCGCGTCAACTCGGCCGAATTACGGCCGATGCCGAAGAGGATGAAGCGATCCTCCGTGGGCTTGGTCTGTTCCAAAAGGACCGCCTGATCAATGCGGCAGTGGTATTATTCGGACAGCATGATCGCTTAAAAGTTCTTTACCCTCAATGCAGTATCCGCCTGGCCCGCTTTCGAGGTGTCGACCGCCTGGGTGATTTTGTAGATCACCGGCAGATATGGGGTCATGCTTATCACCTGTTGAGTCAGGCCCAATTATTTCTCAAAAACCATATTCCGATCGCCGCTCGGGTGGTCCCCGATGAAATGGAGCGACAGGACCGCCCACTTTATCCGCCCCTTGCGATTCGTGAAGCCCTGGCAAACGCCATTTGCCACCGAGATTACACCAATCCCGGTGAGTCGGTCAGTGTCGCCATGTACGATGATCGTTTGGAGGTAATCAGCCCCGGGGGGCTTCATTTCGGTTTACAACCGGAAGACCTATCCCGGCCCCATGAATCCAGACCGTGGAATCCGATAATTGCCGAAGCTTTTTACCGTAGCGGCATCATTGAAAAATGGGGAACAGGCACGCTTAAAATTATCGACTGGTGCAAATCGGGAAGTACACCACCGCCGCTTTGGAATGAACGAACGGGCAGTTTGTGTTTGACTTTTTATCCGGCACAACTGTTCGAAAAGGCTGCCACCCCGCAAGTTACCCCGCAAGTTACCCCGCAAGTTACCCCGCAAGTCGTTGCGTTGCTAAAAGCATGTCGGCAAACGATCGGACGTGCGGATTTACAGAAAGCACTCGGTTTGACCGACCGTGAACATTTTCGCAAAAAATACCTGAAACCGGCAATAGATGCCGGTATGATCGAGTTGACTATACCGGATAAACCTCGCAGCAGTTTGCAGCAGTACCGGCTAACAAAAACCGGGCTGCAGGCGCTACAGCAATATGATTCGGGAAAGAAAAAATGACAAAAAAAACATTTATTTCGAAGGCGAACTCGATCCTGAAGCAACTATTCGAAAATTTCGAATGGAAGGCCGCAGGCAAGTGGATAAGCAGGTCGATTTTTTCAATCTCGATATGATTATTGCTGTCGGCTACCGGGTCCGTTCCCATTGCGGCACTCAATTCCGTATCTGGGCCAACCAGCGTCTGCGCGAGTATATTGTTAAAGGGTTTACATTAGATGATGAACGGTTGAAACAGGCGGGCGGCGGGAATTATTTTGATGAACTGCTCGCCCGCATCCGTGACATCTGCGCCTCGGAAAAGGTCTTCTGGGTATCTGGACTTTGCCGAACTGCAGGCCCTCAGCCGCAAACCCATGTATATGCGCGACTGGATCGCCAAGCTGGATGATTTATTAAAGGTCAGCGATCGGGATGTCCTGACCCATGCCGGCAAGGTCAGCCATGATGAGGCGATGCAAAAGGCCCACGCTGAATATGCAAAATATCCTAAACAACTGCTTGAAGCCCTGTCCTTGGTGGAGAGGCATTTTATTGAAGCCATCAAGGAAGTTAAAAATATAGAGAAGAAGAAACATGGACACCGCTAAAACCTATTAAAGTTTTTTATGTCTACATTTAATTTGAAATTTCGAAAACTTGAAGAAATCATCACACTTCATCGTGGTTACGACCTGCCACCAAGTAAACGGCTGACTGGAGAGGTGCCTATTATCTCTTCGGGTGGGCTAACGGGTTGGCATAACGAAGCGAAGGTAGCTCCGCCAGGGGTTATAACTGGCCGTTATGGTAGCATTGGCGAAGTGTATTATATTAGCGAACCATTTTGGCCTCTAAACACTACATTGTTTGTGAGTAATTTTTTCGGGAATGACCCACTTTTTATTTTCTACCTATTAAAATCTCTTGATTTTTCAAGGTTCAGCGACAAAACTGGTGTTCCTGGGGTTAATAGAAATGATCTTCATCTTATTCGCGCGATTCATCCCCTCTCCCGGAACAGAAAAAAATCGCTGAAATCCTTTCCACCTGGGACGTTGCCATCGAGCAGACCCGCAAGCTCATCGATGCCAAAAAGCGCCGCAAAAAAGCCATCATGCAGCAATTGCTCACCGGAAAAAAGCGGTTGCATGGTTTTGCAAAAACAGAGCACAGAAAGGAATACCGTTTTTTTGACTTACCGGCCGATTGGAAGTGTTCGCGGGTCAGAGAAGTTGCCAGGGAATGTTCTGAGCGAAATACACAACGAGATAACCTAACCGTTTTGTCCTGTTCCAAGCATTTAGGTTTTGTTGAATCATCTGAATATTTCGGCAAACAGGTCTTCAGCGAGGACACGTCCAATTACAAGGTTATTCGACACGGCTGTTTTGGGTATCCCTCAAATCACATCGAAGAGGGATCAATTGGACTTCTTATTAATCACGACATCGGCATGGTAAGCCCGATTTATACGGTTTTTAAATGTAATGAAAACGTAATGCCGGAGTTTCTTTATGCCCTGTTTAAGAATGATACTTACCGCCACATCTTTTCGATATCGACAAATGCTTCAGTTGACCGGCGCGGCAGCCTCCGATGGAGGGAGTTTTCCCTGATCCAGGTACCAAACCCATCCAAGGAAGAGCAACATTTTTCGCGTGTTTCGTGGTTCAAATAGGAGTCTCCCATGGAAGAACAAACATCATACGGCATATCGGAGCACGAACTTCCCAGCTATCTGGAAAAGGTCCAGTCCCAGCTTCCGGCCCTGCATTTATTAATGCAGATGGGCTGGCAGTATCTTGCGACGGACGAAACCGCCAAACTGCGCAACGGCCGGTTAGGGGCCGTCGTTTTGGAGCCGATCCTGATCGAGCACATCCGCGATCATTGCCATTACAAATTCAAGGGCGCCGTCCACCCCTTTACCGAAAACGCTATCCAGAATGCGGTCCAGGCCATAAAAAGTTTTCGGGCCACCGGCGCGCTGCACCAGAATGAGCAGATTTATGATCTGCTATGCCTGGGCACCAGTGTGCCCCAGACCGTCGAGGGCGATACCAAGAGTTTTACGATCGACTATATCGACTGGAAAAACCCGGCAAACAATACCTACCATTGCACGGCGGAGTTCAAGGTCGAGCGGGTTGGATATGACAAGCATTACATTCCGGATATTGTCCTGTTTGTAAACGGCATCCCGCTGGTGGTGATCGAATGCAAACGTTCCGCCTACACCCAGGTC
>DAOVBC010000029.1 GCA_030670715.1 Deltaproteobacteria bacterium
TAAGGAGATAGGTATGCCCCACGTAGAAGTTGACGGAAAAAATATTTTTTATACCGCCGGCGAATCATCAAAGAACAGCATTTTACTGGCCATTCACGGCTCCGGTGGAGATCACACCCACTGGCCTGATGATCTTTATAATCTTACCGGAATCGGGGTTTGCGCAGTCGACTTGCCGGGACACGGCCTGTCAGGTGGTAGCGGATACAACAGTGTAAAAGATTATGCCGATTTCATAGAATTATTCGTATTACAACTGGAGTTAAACCGGGTAACACTCATGGGACATTCGTTGGGCGGTGCGATTGTTCAAACACTGGCTTTGAGGGCCCCCCGGTGGTTATCCCGCATTATCCTGGTGGGTACGGGCGCCCGGTTAAGGGTCGCCCCGGATATTATGAACGGATTACTCTCAAACTTTGAGAAAACAATTGATCTGGTATGTGAGTGGGCATACGGACCGACCGCTTCAAAAAAGCTGTTTGACCGCGGGCGTGCGGGTCTTGTCAAAACACCGGCGGGTGTAACCTTCGGTGATTACAGTGCCTGTAATCAGTTCGATATTATGGAAAAAGTGAAAGATATTCGTTTACCTGCACAAATTGTATCCGCAACGGCAGACAGATTGACACCGGTAAAATACGGCACATATCTGCACCGACACATCGCCGATTCGAAATTTATCGTCATCGAAGACGCGGGTCACATGATGGCCGTGGAAAAACCGGTTGAATTCACTGCCGGTGTCAGCACATTTTTAGATTCGTAATTCATAACCGCCACCTTTAGATTAAAATTTTTCATCACGCCCGACCACAACAGAGTTTGCCAAGACCTTTGGAAGCAATAAACATGCATCAGAAAGGAGGGATGAGATCGTATTAATTGATGCAGCCGTAATTCATTAACCTGAGAACAAAGGAGGAAGACATGATTCGGAAAATAGGCGAATATTTTTCACGATGGGCTGAAAAGTACATGCCGGATCCGTTCCTGTTTGCCATTTTGCTGACTTTTTTAACTCTGATACTCGGCATCATATTCACGGATAACGGTCCGTTCGACATGCTGAAACACTGGAACAAGGGCTTCTGGACCCTGCTGACATTCGCTATGCAGATGTGCCTGATCCTGGTGACCGGCTACGCCCTGGCCACAACAAAAATCATACGAAAAGCTATCTATGCACTGGCTGATATACCCAAAACCGGCGCCGGTGCAGCCGGACTCGTAGCGCTGGTAGCCATCATTGCAGCCTACATCAACTGGGGTCTCGGTATCATTGTCGGCGCACTGATGGCCCGACAGGTAGCCCTGCGCGGCTATGAAAAAAAAGTTCCCATGCATTATCCATTGCTGGGGGCTGCCGGATATGCCGGCCTGGCGGTCTGGCACGGTGGATTCTCAGCATCTGCCCCCTTGCTGGTGGCCACTAAGGGGCATTTCCTGGTCAAAGAAATCGGCATTATTCCGGTTAGCGATACGCTGTTCAGTGTAATGAATATTGTAGTGGCCGTATTTCTGGTGATTGGTTTGCCATTTTTATTCAAGCTGCTAAGCCCCACTGATAAAGAGGATATGGTTACCATCGGTGATGTGATCCCCGATGTCGATACGCTGATTCAGAATGCAGCAGAAGAGGATGCCGAAAAAAAACACCGCGACACTTTTGCCAGCAAACTGGAGCACAGCATGATCATCAGTATCATCGTCGGTATCATGGGCCTGATTATTGTAGTGTGGTATTTCGCTACAAAAGGGTTTAAACTTAACCTGAACATCGTCAATTTCACCTTTTTGTCTGTTGGAATTCTCCTTCATAGAACCCCCATCAACTATGTCAATGCCATTACGGCAGGAACCAAAGGCTGTTCCGGCATTATTCTTCAATTTCCGTTTTATTCGGGCATCATGGGGATGATGAAGTTTTCCGGACTGATTGTCGTCATTGCCGGCTGGTTTGTCGCGATTTCCAACCAGTATACCTATCCGTTGCTGACCTTCATCAGCGCCGGGCTTGTGAATATTTTTGTTCCCTCGGGCGGCGGCCAGTGGGCGGTTCAGGGCCCTGTGGTTATCGAAGCTGCAAAAACACTGGGCGTCAGTTACCCCAAGGCCATTATGGCGCTGGCTTATGGAGATCAATGGACAAATCTCTTTCAGCCCTTCTGGGCTCTGGCTTTGCTGGGACTCACCGGTTTAAAGGCCCGGCAGATCATGGGATATTGCATGGCCGTGATGTTTATCGGATTTATCTTTTTCCTTCTTGCCCTGCTGTTCCTGCCGGCTTAAACGATATTTAATCGGCAGGCCATCCTGTAACAACAGCCCAAATCACCGGCCTGGTTTGGGCTGTTCCTTTTTCAACAATCTGTTGTGGCATGGCGACATAGCTGCTTATTTTATAGTAATAGACCAGAGATCACTGAAATATCCAGGATAGTTGGATAAAGGACGGATAGGAAACTCAAAATGTCTGAAAAAAAATTTAAATTACCGGAAACTTTTCTCAAAATAATCCGGGCGGACCGGAGACACAGTATATTCCTTCTGGAAGGTAAGAAATGGATCTTCTTCCCCGCCTGACCGAAAGGGGAATGGAACATCGGAGATGTTCAACATTCAAGCCGTCACCGCCGGGCGACCGATGCTGAAATGGCTTATTACTTCCGTCAAATTGCACCGGATGTGGGCTGGCGGGAGGCTAAGGTCCAACTTTGGCGAAGTGTCGATGTTTTCGGTATAGAAGGAAGCCCGGAAAAAGAAGAAGGCATCAAAAAGCAGATCTTACAACAATAACGGTCGCCAGCACGGCTCAAACAGTTCAGTTTCCTATAGGCAGCCCCGATGCCGGCAAAGTAATTTCATGGATGACCGAATCATACGGTGCAATTAATCTGAATTTACATATTTGCTGATCGTTCATTTTTGTTGCACCGGCTGTCAAAAACGGATAAGAATACTGTCACCGAATTATTAGCAACCTGATGTGTTGATATTTGTGTTCTATGTCAACAAATAAGGGTAACGTCCTGCCTCTCCTTTATGGAATAGACGCTTGCTTCTGAATGTTCGATATTCACCTCAGAGTGCACAAAGAACACAGAGAATTTAAGTATTGAATTCTTTCGAATCTCTATGGACTTAGTGCTCTGCGGTCAAACTATGTACTTGAGAGGGCGGGGAGTTTTTTCGAATTGAGAGCTCCATGAATTATCCGCTCTAATCGAGTCTTAGCGATAGAAACTCCCCGACTCCTCATATACTTGATACTAAATTTTGGAAGGAAGTAGATACGATGCGCTGGAAACAATTTTTAACTCCTGTAAAATCAATCGATGCCGAGCAGGCGCGCAGTCACATCACCGGAAAATCTCCTGCCGAAGTAACAATTCTGGATGTTCGCCAGCCCGGTGAGTATGAATCGGGCCATATTCCGGGCGCCAAACTGATTCCCCTGCCGGACCTGACTCACCGTATGGATGAAATTGCAAAGGATAAGCCCACCTTCGTTTACTGAGCGATGGGGGGGCGCAGCCGGGTTGCGGCGCAAATGCTGAGTGGTAAAGGTTTTTCCGAGGTTTACAACCTTGCAGGCGGTATTAAAGGCTGGACCAGTGAATCCGCTTTCGGAGTCGAGGAATTGGGTCTGTCATATTTTGAAGGCGCCGAAACTCCGGAGACCAATTTAATTGTGGCCTACTCTCTCGAGCAGGGCCTGCGGGACTTTTACCTGTCGATGATCCCTGCCGTGAAAAATAAAGATGCCAGGGACCTCTTTCAAAAACTGGCAGATATCGAAATTAATCACCAGAACCGAATATACAACGAATATCTGTCCTTTTCAGAACAATCAGTAAGCCGGGAAGAATTCGAACAAAGTATCGTAGCCAGGGTCGCCGAAGGCGGATTGACAACGCAAGAATATCTGAATATTTTTAAACCCGATTTAGAATCTAGTGTTGATATTATTAGTCTTGCCATGTCCATTGAAGCGCAGGCCCTGGATCTTTATCAACGGGCGGCCGACAAAACAAGCGATGAGCGCAGCAAAAAGATCCTGATGAAAATAGCAGAAGAAGAACGTGTGCATTTGAACGAACTGGGCAAGCTCATGGACAGCATGAATACTTGAAAGCACCTTCGACCTTGCCTTTCTATAAGAGAATCATGGATTGGATCAGTTCGCCTGTTCGCCAATTTGCCAGTTACCCCGTTGGCCGGTTGACCCGTTTGGTCCGTTGAGTTGGTTGAGTCGATTGTGAAGAACCTGAAACTCGAGACTTGAAATTTGGAATCATCGAATATCCAACATCGAATATCGAGTATCGACCACCAAACCCAACAAACTCAATGAACCCAACGAACTCAAAGAACCCAATAAACCCTGAACTTTGAACCCTGAACCCTGAACCTTACTAGAGGTTTCTATGAGCAAACATCTTATACTGGTCGGCGGAGGTCATGCCCACATGGTGACCCTGGCCAATCTGCATCAGTTTATCAATCGCGGACACAGGGTTACCGTCATCGGTCCCTCGCTTTATCACTATTATTCGGGTATGGGGCCGGGCATGCTCAGTCAAATCTATACACCTGATGAGATCCGCTTTGCCACCAAACATCTGGTGGAAAAACAGGGGGGCACATTTGTTCTGGGAAAAGTCACCCGCATTGATCCCGATGAAAAAACCGTGTTTCTGGAATCAGGTAAAACACTCGCCTATGACGTGCTTTCATTTAACGCGGGCAGTTATGTTCCGTGGGCGAACGTGACCGATCATGGAGAAGATATATTTTCCGTAAAACCGATTGAAAAGCTCCTGGAAGCCCGGAAACGGCTTATTGAGCTCGCCCGGATGAAAACTGTGTCCGTGGGCGTCATCGGGGGCGGCGCCGCAGCGGTGGAGGTCGCCGGAAACGTCTGGCGGCTGTTGAAGAACCATGGTGCTAACGGACACACAATCAATATGTTTACCGGAAGCAGGCTGCTTAAACGCTTTCCCGAAAAAGTTAGAAAAAAAGCGACCGAATCGTTGCAAAGACGCGGAATCGAAATATTCGAGGGAAATTATGTGAGTGAAATAAAAACCGGCGAAATTAAGATGGCATCGGGCGACATCCATCATTTCGACTTTATCTTTCTCGCAGTCGGCGTGAAACCGTCTCCCATATTTGATGACTCGCATTTGCCCACCGGGCCGGATGGTGGTTTGCTGGTGAATCAATTTCTCCAGAGCCCGGAGTATCCGGAAATATTCGGCGGCGGTGATTGCATCTATTATGAAAATCAGCCGCTGGATAAAGTCGGCGTGTATGCCGTTCGCCAGAATCCGGTCCTTTTTCACAATCTCATGGCCTCGATAGAAGGCAGCGAACTCATGCCGTTTGACCCGGGTGATGAATTTCTGCTGATCTTTAACATGGGTGACGACACCGGCATTTTTTACAAGAAAGGAATTCTTATCGGTGGCCGACTTGCTTTCAAGACCAAAGATTATATTGATCGAAAATTTATTCGAAAATTCCAGGCATACGAATAAGACACGGGGCCTTACTGAGCTATCCTTTATTTACTCTTAGAGGAAATTTGTTAAATAATTTTGATAAGAATAAATGAAACTTCTCATGCAAAAAGAAAGGGGTATTGATGGTGAAACACCTCAGTGAAAAAGTCCGAAAAATTCAGGATGCGCTCAATGCCCATGGCCTTCAATGCCAGGTGCTCGAATTAAAGCAAACGACCCGCAGCGCCAGAGATGCGGCCGAAGCGGTGGGTTGTGAAGTGGGGCAAATCGTCAAATCGCTGGTATTTAAGGGCAAAGTGAGCCAAAAGCCGGTTCTGGTTGTCGCCAGCGGCTCAAATCGCGTTAACGAAAAAAGGCTTGCCGGGCTGATTGCCGAGCCGGTTAAAATGCCGGATGCTGATTTCGTCCGCCAAAAAACCGGATTTGTCATCGGCGGCGTGCCGCCCCTGGGTCACGCCCAACCGCTGGAGACGTACATCGATGAAGATCTGTTTAAATACGAGGAAATCTGGGCTGCCGCCGGCACGCCCCATGCCCTTTTCAAACTCACCCCGACCGAACTTGAAACCATCACCGGCGGCCTTGTGGTCAAAATCAGGTAATGAATTCGAATACACCGGCCCCGGCTTAGATTGCTCCCGGAGTTGAAGGCAAGACACTATTTGAAGGTTGAATGGATACAGGATACACAAGGCTAATAATAAAAACGGTCGATCGTAATATAAGGGTCTTGAATCTTGGATCCTGGATCAAATCACTTTTACCGGCAAGGCCGATGGTCTCTCTGACATGGGCCATCGTAGCGGGTTTACAGGAGAGAATAAAGAGATGCCGCTGATGCGGATTCCGTCAAAACGAAAATGTTTCGAGCTCATCTGTGAAATAGAAATGATGGATCATATTGTGGCCCATTCCATACTGGTCTGCCGGGTGTCCCTTCTGCTCGTCGATCGGCTCTCATCTGCCGGTGAAACGCTGAACCGGGATCTTGTCCAGGCCTCGGCCCTGCTGCACGATATCACCAAGACCAGAAGTTTAAAAACCGGAGAAATCCATTCGGAAACCGGCTGTCAGCTGCTGTCCGATAAGGGATTTCTTGAGATCGGAGACATTGTCCGGCAGCACGTCACGCTCGATGCGTACTTTCCTTCCGATGCCGTCACGGAAACGGAAATCGTGAATTATGCCGACAAACGGGTGCTGCACGACGGGGTGGTTTCGCTGGACGACCGGATGGACTATATCCTTGAGCGCTACGGGAAAACCGATGCCATCCGGGAAAAATTAATGCGGCTCTGGGAAAAATCGAATGAGATGGAAAAAAGAATTTTTAAAGACCTGTCTGTTCAGCCCCGAGACGTTAAAGATTTCATCGGTTGTGACGGGTATAAAGCTGATATGGCAATATACCGCAAAATATGCACAGAAATAGGATTACAGAATAAATCAACCGGATAATATTCAGTCCATCTCACGAGAGCGGATCAGTAGCAGGGGGCGGTCGATCCGTTGCAGTACACCAGCTGCCACACTTCCGTAAAAAGTTCTGGCCAAACCGCCACGGCCGTGACTGGCCATGGCCACAAGGTCAGCGTTTTCATCTGCTGCGGTCTTGATGATTTCTTTGACAATCGGACCCAAAGCTATGCGCGTCTCAGCTCTGATACCTTTGTTGTGAAGCAATTCTTTTAGCTTTTTCAGATAGGCTTCGGTCTCATCCCTAAGAAGTTTACGTTTTTTCAACAATTCCTGCATGGGCACCGCGTCACTGTACTCAAACAAATTAATTTCTTCCTCTACAAAAAGAAATATGACTTTTGCATCATAGCGTTGTGAAAGGTCCTCAATGTGCGTTAAAATGGCCTCGGCTCTCTTCGATCCATCCAATGGAACCAGTATGATCTTATACATAGGCACCTCCATCAATGATCATATGGATTTAAATCCAGCAGGTTTTATTCAGAAACGATGCAGTTTTGAATTCAGGTCATAGCCGTATTGAATATTCGGCGGAATGGGAGTCCAGAAAAAGGAGCAGGATAACTGCAAAATTAAACTGAGATTGAAAGCCCGGACAATCTCCAGGTCTGCAGTATGGGAGTGCCGAAGTGCAGCAAGCTTGAATCTGGAAAAACAGAAATAAGTATTAATGGTATATAATTAAGATAAACCAGGGACCTTTTCTTGTCAACGACGTGCGGGAAATAGGTTGGCCGGCGTGAAAAGATTTCCGTTTTTTTGTATTTATTTTCTCAGATTTCATAATGCCAGACCTTTTTTCTACTGAACCTTTTTATCAATCGGCCATGAATGACAATTAGACCTAAGAAAATAAAGGCCATTCCACCAAAGGCATTCCATCCAGGTTGTTCCCCAAGCACCTTCACCCCTAATTAACTTATTTCCGGGACATTACCTTAGAAGCCTTTTCACCGTCGAATCAACAACCCGAATATTGCTGAATTAAAAAGCAAGATTCGGGTGGCAATAATGATTTGATTCAGGTAGGTAAATTTATAAAGAAAATCGGGAGAACAAAATGAATGATAAAGATTTTTCACAACAGTCCGAAGATTATCAACGGATAGAAAAGGCCATTCGGTTTGTGGAGGAAAACATGAAATCCCAGCCCACTCTGGATCAAATTGCAGATAGTGTGCACCTGAGCAAGTACCACTTTAACCGGCTATTCAAACGGTGGGCCGGTATCAGCCCCATCCAGTTCCTGCAGTTTCTGACCCTTGAATATACCAAGCAGAAGCTGGCCGATTCCAGAAGCATTCTCGACACCTCTCTCGATGCAGGGCTCTCGGGCCCCGGTCGTCTACATGATTTATTTGTCACGTTCGAGGCAATGACACCCGGCGAATTCAAACAGATGGGAGCAGGTTTGAAAATAAAGTATGGTTTCCAGCCTACACCGTTTGGGGAGTGCCTGCTTGCCATGACCGACAGAGGTATCTGTCATCTTGGATTTGTGGATGGTGATAATCGATCCATGGCATTGAGTCAGTTGCGGCAAATCTGGCCAAAAGCAGCTCTCGTTGAAAACCGGGTTGGTATCGGTTCAATGGTAAAGCGTATATTCAGCGCGGGAACCTATCGCGATTCACATCCTTTCCACCTGCATCTAAAGGGAACAAACTTTCAAGTGAACGTTTGGCGAGCGTTATTAACTATCCCTGTCGGAAAGGTTGTAAGTTACCAGGATATTGCCGCTTATATCGGACACCCCAAAGCCTTTCGAGCTGTTGCCAACGCTATTGCCATCAACCCTGTCGGTTATCTGATCCCTTGTCATCGCGTGATTGCAAAATCGGGGAAAATTCATCGATACCGCTGGGGCACTGCAAGAAAAAAAGTGGTTTTAGGATGGGAGGCAGCCGAGACAGGATAGAAATGAATAATTGGGTGCTACCGGACCAAACACCCCGGCTGGTGCTTTTCGGTCGAATAAGGCCGGATTATCAGCTTACAATTTCATATACGTCATTCATTTTTTCGGAAAAGGATTGAATCATCTCAAGCTGAAATTGTGTCAGGAACTTAAATTTAACACCGATCCCCTGCATACCGCTCCAGACGATTTCACCGGTCAGCTGAAAAGGGACCTGATTGTTGGAGATCGTAAAAGACATGTTGACCTCCTGGCCCACCGGGAATAAATCCCTGGTCTCGATGTACACACCGAAGGCACTGATGTCCAGAATAAAGCTTTTATATTCGTGATCCTGTACGGTATACGTCACGCCGATCAGGCAGGGTTTGCGCGCGTTGCCCCGACGATCGATCTTGCCGTCTTCCAGTTCCAGGCCCTCGAGTCTTTGCAGCAGCCTTCGCTGCTGGTCATCAGGCATCTCAAGAATCATCCGGAACAGATTTTTGGTAAAACTCTCCCCGAGCAATTGTTTTAACAGATTTATAAGCTGTTCCTGGGGGGTGTTGCTGACCAACCCGAACAAGCGTGCGATGGCACTGTATTTGTGTAGCTGCTGTTCAAAATTTCCCATGCGATATCCTAATCCATCTCCTTTTTAAATTGTATTACATCAGAGACTTAATTATACCACACAAACAACTGAAATTTCAAATGAAAGTAATGAATGGCAATTCGGAAGGCCTATGTGAGGCGGCAACCCAGGCGCACAATAAGAAAAGCGGCGATATTCGTTGAATAACGCCGCCTTGTGCCTTAAGGCCGAATGCCTAAAATGAAAAAACGGTTGAGTCGGTTGGGTCGGTTACGTCGGTTGAGTCCGTTAAGCCCGTATCTCGCAACTCATAACTCGCAACCCCCGCCCGCCTCGCCTGAACGGCTCGCGATGGCGGGCAGGCGTAACACAACAAACTCAATAAACTCAATGAACCCTGAAACCCGAAACTTGAAACTTGGAATCATCGAATATCGAGCATCCAGCATTGTATATCGACCAGCAAACCCAATAAACTCAATGAACCCAACGAACTCAACAAACCTTTACCCCATAAAAACAGTGAGCACATCCTTGCGGGCCCGCACACGCTGAATCGTTACCTGGATGAGGTCTTCCGGGTTCAGGCCTATACCGCTGGTGATCGGCAGATCACATTCGATCATGTATTCGGGAATCAGCACCTGATAGCTTTTTCTTCTTCTGGCAAGTACGATCGCCTCTTCCTTTTGACCGACCATCTTTTCCAGATACTTCAATATCCAGTACCTGAGACGACGGTGCTGGATCCGTGACACAATCCCCATGGGTTGTTCCAGCTGCTGAATGATCTTATCTATTTCTTCGGCACTATACGGTTCCTCCAGCCCGTGGGCCGCGCGAATCTGGCGCTGGGTGGTAAGATCGCAGAATTTACGGATGGGAGAGGTGCCCGTCACATATTCACTTAGCCCCAATCCTGAATGGTGATCCGGCTCATCGCTCAAGACGAAACGGCTCAAAAGCCTCCGCTGCATGATGTTTTGAAAAAGGCTGCCTTCATCACCTTTGTAAAGGCGCTCTCTCGGCTTCGGCTGTGACCTGTAAATCGCCGGAAGGCCCCTCTGGGAGAGAAATCTGGCCATCAGCCAGTTGGCCATGATCATAAATTCGGACACCAGCATTCGGCCGGGACTTTCCCGGTTAATTCTGTTTACCTTGATTTCACCATCTTCACCGATCCAAACATGAATTTCCGGCAGGTTGATCTGCAACGCAGCGGCATCCATCCGGTATTTGCGAAATTTGGATGCGATATCCCGCAGAGTGATAATATCCGGATTTTCGTCTGCCAGCGTATTGACATCGTAATAGGTGAGCTGCCGGTCGACTCTGACCAGACTGGGGAAAATGTCAAAATCAACAATATCGAATACCGGGTTCATCCGCACCATGGTGCTGATGGCCGGGCGCAGCTCTCCGGCCTTCAGGCTGCAGAGGTCTTCCGCAAAGCATGACGGCAGCATCGGTATTTTAATATCGGGCGTGTAAATGGAGCTGCTCCGTTTCAGTGCCTCCCGATCAAAACGATCGCCTTTTTTAATATAGTGCCCCACGTCGATAATGTGAACACCGATCCGATAAAAGTCGCCCTCTTTTTCCAGGCTTAACGCATCATCATAATCCAGGGTGGACTGACCGTCGATGGTCATCAGATCAAGATGGCTCAAATCTCTGCGCCGGGGCCCGGCTGGAGCCTGAAATGACGATGGAACTGCTTCTTTTACCAGTTTTTCGGCACTTTCGACAATGTCGCGGGAGAATTCGATCGGAATATCGTATCTGAGAAGATCCGTATTCTCATTCTCATCCCACAAACCGACTTTAACCAGAACAGAAAAAATATCACCAAAATCGTTGACCCCGGCTTTGGACATCATTTCTTTTCCGAATGCATAGTGGGGGCTTTCTTTTTCAAACAGATATGTGGACTTCAGAATCTCGGCAAATTCCTTTTCTTCTTCCGTTAGCCCGGCAGCCGGGTCATAACGATTGCTGAGGATGCTCTTTAACCAGTCCGCTCCCCCCTGAACAATTCGGATTTGGCGTTCTTCCTCTTTGTGCCGGGCCGCGAGTCGATCAACCTGCTCTTCGGAATATGGGAAAAATCGATCCGCATTAAATTTAAAATACAGCCGGTTTTTAAAAAATGCCCGCACAACCGCCGATTCGTGATCGTAAGACGGGCCTTCGGGGAAACAGAATTCAGTCATAGTAGCCAGATCGACCCACTCCTGTTCGGGGTTTAATACTTCCCACAGTTCCCTGATATCGACATCGTTGATCAATTTATCGCGCCGGTTCGCAATTTCCTTCAGAGTTTCCACCGTTTTTACCCTGCCCCGGGAAAGGTCGAGACGCATATTACATTTATGGGACAAACGACTCGCCGACAGATTTACCTCGCGATCGTTCTCAGTCAGCACACGCAAGCGTTTGTTTTTAACCTCGAGAACAACCGCGCACATAATCTTCTGGCGCTCGATATATTCAACAATCGTACCGGATTCCATAACTTATGATAATAACAACCAAATTATCTAAAGTCAATCAGCGGCAAACCCGCGTCAGGAGCCCAAAAGGCGATGGCAGAATTCGATTTTTAGGGTTGATAGATCGATATGGACAAATCGTTCGTATTCAGGGTAAAGTAAAGCGCATAGGGGCAAATGCCTAAAATTAAAACAGTTGAGTCGGTTGCGTCAGTTGAGATAGTTGGGCCAGTTCGCCGGTTTGCCTGTTGGCCGGTTGGCCCATTTACCAGTTAACTCAATGAACTCAAGCAACCCAAATAACACAATAAACCCGATAAACTCATTAAGTAATGAAATCGTCTGCCCTCATAAAACCTTACTTTAGCGAAAACAAGCTTAAGATCGCGATCGGACTGATCAGCCTGATCATTGTTGATGTGCTGCAGCTCTTTATTCCGCGAATCCTCAAATGGGCGGT
>DAOVBC010000273.1 GCA_030670715.1 Deltaproteobacteria bacterium
TCTGCCGGTCCCCTGATAAAGTCAGGTTGATCGACTGAAAATGTGAATTATTTTATAAGAAGCTATTCAAAAGGTAGAATATCAGATGAAACCTGGAAAGCCGATAAGGTACTTGACTTTAATTGTTCCCCTTTTGCTTGGCGGGTGTTTCAGTATGACACCCGAATACCGGCAGCCGGACCTGGGCATCACCACCCCGGAATCCTTTCAGCAGGCAGCGTTGGAGAAGACACCGCTTCAGGTCGGAGACCGCTGGTGGGAGGTTTTCGGTGACTCGGAATTGAATCGACTGGTTGAAGAGGTACTGCGTAACAACTGGGATATCAAGCAAGCCGCCGCCAGGATTTTAGAGACGCGTTACCAATATGTTCAGGTCCGTGCCGGTCGCTTCCCCGGTCTTGACGTAGACGGTGGATACGATCGCCGTAAAACCGGCGGCGGGCGCATTGATCGGGGCGTCATTTTCGATACGTACGATATCGGTTTAGCCGCGGCATATGAGGTCGATCTGTGGGGGCGCCTGGCCAGCGCATCTGATGCGGCCCGGAACGAGATCCTTCAGGCGGAAGAAAATCGGCACACGATTTCCCAGACGGTTGTAGCCGAAACCGTCAACCTCTACCTGCAGATCGAGGCCCTGGAAAGAAGAATACAGATAGCCCATCAGAGTGTTAAAGCATTCCAGCGCAGCCTGGAGTTTGTCAATATCCGTTTCCGGCGCGGTCTGGTGTCGGCTCTCGATGTACGGCAGGCCCGCCGTATTCTGGCCGGAGCCGAAGCCCGGCTACCCCAGCTGGAACAAGACCTCGGTATAAATCAGCAGCAGCTGTCGGTACTGCTGGGGCGATACCCGGAAACACAACCGCCGCGTGCTCAACCGGAAGATTACTACAAGCGATTGGCCCCTGTGCCGCCGGGATTGCCCTCGGAACTTCTTTTGCGCCGGCCGGATATTCGAGCTGCCGTTGCCCGGTTGAAGGCATTGAATGAGGAAATCGGTGTGGCCAAAGCACGGCGGTTTCCAACAATTACCCTGACCGGATCCTATGGCTACACCAGCAGTGAACTGGACAGCCTGCTTCGGTACGATAGTGAATTCTGGAATCTGACATTGAGACTCTTTCAGCCGCTATTCGATGCCGGCCGGCTTAAAGCAGGTCAGCGAGCGGCCGAAGCTCGTTATCAGCAGCAGGCGGCAAAATACGCCAAAGCCATTTTGACGGCATTTTCGGAGGTTGAGGGTTCCCTTTTAGCCCGTAAGAAACAACAGGAGCGCCGTGAAAGAAATTTAAGATTTCTGGAAGAGGCCCGTGCCACCCAGCGCGTAGCCGAAAATCGTTACATCCACGGACTGACCAATTACCTGGATGTGCTCGACGCCCAGCAGACCCGGTTTGAAGCAGAGGATAATCTGGCTCTGGTTGACCTGTCGGTCATGGCCAATCGGGTAAACCTCCACCGGGCACTTGGCGGCGGCTGGGCCGAACCGGAACCGGTGGAGTGGGAGAAAACCGGATGGACGGTTTTCTGAGTGGAAATGAACTAAAAACATACATTCTATTAAGTTAGTCCTGAAATTCGAAGCACGAAATCCGAAATGCGAAACAAACTCGAATACAGAATGACAGAAATTCAAAACAGGTTTGGATCATTTGGATATTGGATTTTGATATTGTTTCGGATTTCGATATTCGGATTTCGGATTTGATAAGGATCGGCCAAACCCAATACATCAACAGCGCCTTAATCAATTCAAACGATGAAAAAAAATACAAAAAAAGCCATTCATGTCGTCGCCACTCTGGGTTTTATCGGCATCGGCGTTGCGGGATTTCTGATATTAACCGCAAACAAACCGCAACTGAAGAAAACCAAACCCCCTGCCCCGGTACCGATGGTTCGGGCTATAGCGGTGCAAACTGGAACCGTATCAATTCCGATTATCGGCGAGGGTACTGTCAGGCCGCTGCGGGAAATCCAACTGGTGCCCCAGGTCAGCGGCCAGGTGATATATATCTCTCCGGCCATGGTCGACGGCGGAGACTTCAAAAAGGGCGAAATCCTGCTGCGCATCGAACCGGTCGACTATCAGCTGGCCGTCACCCTGGCCCAGGCCCATATCAAAGACTCGGAGAGCTCACTGAGACTGGCCGAAGAAGAAGCCGCCGCAGCCCTGGAGGAATGGCTCCTACTGAATGAAGACAAACCCGAATCCCAGCGTGAGCCCCCGGCTCTGGTAGCTAAGATTCCGCAGCTGGAAGCGGCAAAAGCAAAACTGGCAGCAAACCGTGCAGATTTGAGGAAAGCCGTATTAAATCTTGAAAGAACGGAACTCAAAGCTCCCTTCAACGGGCGGGTCAGTGAAGAAAATGTCGATACCGGTCAGTACGTGTCGATCGGTCAGGCCCTGGCGACACTCTTTTCGACAGAGGTTGCTGAGATAGTGGTTCCGCTGGATAATGAAAGTCTTTACTGGTTCCATGTACCCGGATTTACTCCCGGTGACGGACCGGGATCTCCGGCCAGAATAAGGACGCGAATCGCCGGCAGAGATCTGGATTTGCCGGGCAGAGTCGATCGCGCTGAAGGCAAACTCGATGAACGCACTCGGTTGATCAACGTGGTGGTCCGGGTAAAAAACCCTTATGCGGTAAGACCGCCGTTGGCAGCCGGTCTCTTTGTCACGGTACAGATTAATGGTCGCAAACTGAAGGATGCCGCGGCAATTCCACGCAGTGCGCTGCGGGAAAACAATATCGTCTGGGTCGTGGATGAGAGCGGTCGACTGTCATTTCGCAAGGTCGAGGTCGCCCGCCTGGCCCCGGACAAGGTTTTTCTAAAAGCCGGCCTTAAAGCAGGTGAAAAAATCGTTACTTCGTCGATTAAAGCAGTTACCGATGGAATGAAAGTACGAATTGGAAACTACGCCGGGGAGAATTCATCGTGAAGAACTTTGTTTCCTGGTTTGCGGACAACCATGTGGCTGCAAATCTATTAATGGCTTTCTTACTTGTGGCCGGTGTCGTTACCGGAATGACCATGAAGGTTGAAGTTTTTCCGGAGACCGATCTGGACCTGATCACCATCTCCATCTCTTATCCGGGCGCCTCACCGGCCGAGGTCGAAGAAAGCATTATCCGCCAGATCGAAGAAAACGTGGCCGGCCTGGCCGGTATTGAAAGAATCGATTCTGTGGCGCGAGAAGGTGCCGGCCGCATAACCATAGAGGTGGTGAAAAACTGGGACCTGAAAAAACTGCTCGAGGAAGTCAAAGCCGAGGTGGACCGCATCACAACCCTGCCGGAGGTGGCTGAAAAACCAGTCGTCAGCGAGGTCACCCGCCGCAGCCGGGTCATCAACGTTGCCATATACGGTGATGTATCTGAATCGACCCTCAAACACCTGGCTGAAAAAATCAAGGATGACATCACCAATCTGCCCAACATAAGCCTGGCAGAAATTCTTGGTATGCGCCAACCGGAGATACATATTGAAGTTTCCGAGGCTACTCTGCGTCGCTACGGCTTGACGCTGGATCAGGTGGCGGAGGTAGTCCGTAAAGCCAGCCTGGATCTGCCGGCCGGTCGTATAAAAACAAGCGCAGGAGAAATCCTGATCCGCACCAAAGGCCGGCGTTACTTTGCGGAAGACTACCGGGACGTGGCCGTGATCACACAGGCAGACGGCAGCAAAGTCACTCTGGAACAACTCGCTAACTTAAGTGATGGATTTGAAGATGTTGATCTCGGCGGGCGCTTCCAGGGCAAGCCGACGGCGCTGCTTCTTGTTTACCGGGTTGCGGACCAGAATGCGCTGGAGGTAGCTGCGACGGTCAAA
>DAOVBC010000001.1 GCA_030670715.1 Deltaproteobacteria bacterium
TCACCGACAGCCTTGGCCATCTGCCAGGGCGGACCGCAAATATCGCCTGCCGCATAAATTCCGGGAATGTTGGTTTCCTGCTGTTTGTTGGTCTGAATATATTTTGCATCCTCATCCAGCTGAACCCCCAGGGTCAGGGCAAGCTCCATTACTCCCTTTGCGCCGAGTTCGATAAACACACCGCCGACTGGAATACTGGTGCCGTCTTTTAACTCCAGGCCCTTGACCTCACTGTCGCCGGATATTTCTTTTACCTCGGCGCCTTCGTAAATAACAACATCGCTTTTCTCGAGTTCTGCTTTCAGGGCGTCCACAACATCGAGTTGCTCGGCTACCAGATGCACGGATTTTGCATAGTCGAGCAGCGCCAGTGCACCACCGGCAGCAGCACTTTCATTTCCGATGACGGCGACATCCTGGTTGCGGAAAAAATTGGCATCACATTCAACACAATAACTCACCCCTTTGCCCAGGAGTTCTTTTTCTCCGGAAACCCTCAATTTTTTGCGGGTGGAGCCGGTGGCGATAATGATTGCTTTGCACTGAACATCGCAACCGCTTTCGGTCTTGATCTTGAAGAGAGGGCCGTCCTGGGCAACACCCATCACATCTTCTTCAATAAATTCCGCACCGAATCCAACTGCCTGCTCCATTCCGGCCCGCAGCATCTCCTCACCGTTCAAATTAAAGATACAACAAAAGTTCTCCACGTGGGCGTGAAAAAGGCTGCTTTTTTCCTGCTTCCCCAGAATCAGCACCGAAACTTTTCTCCTTGCGGCGTGAATTGCCGCCTGTAGGCCGGCAGGGCCGGTCCCCAGAATTACCATATCGTAAAACGCTTTTTCCTGCATATCCCCTCCCAAGATTCTTAAAACAGATAAAATTAATACTAATCTAGTACGTGTTCACGGGGTGCGCTGCCCCGATTCACTCCGGTGGCTACGTGTCTGGTCATTTCAATGACTTAGCCGCGGGGGCATTCCTGCCCCCTCCGCGTTCTCCCGCGAAAATCATGCGGGAGCCGCGGTCTCCCCCACTGCTAAGTCAGTGAAATAACGAAGCCACTCCGCCAATATCGTTACTCGGGGAAATGTACCCCGTGAACACGTACTGGAAAACGGTATAAAATGAAAGACCGTTTGTTAACCCGTCATTATTAAAGACATTATTTGATTTTCAAACAGGGAAGGTAGTTCCGTTTTTAACGGAACGAGGAATCGGTCAGTTTTTTTCCGAGCGTATCCAACACATCGGATTTATAAATCCGGTCATAAGCGGCTACGGAAAAAGCAGATTTCTTTTGTGCGGACATCAAAGATTTCAGATGAACGAAGCCTTTGGTGGTCAAACGGTATTTTTGGTTTGTATTTTGTTGGGCCCACCGGTTTTTTAGAAGAATATTCATCACGTCTTTAAAACTTCGGGATAGTGTATACTCATAACCAAAGTTGCCGTACACCTTCTGCAAATGTGCTGGAATATCGTGAACCCCATCATTTTTTGACAACAACTTGAGCAGCTCTGTTTGGCTCAAACCCTCCGGTCGATCTTCCATGCACAGGATCATCATCACCCAAAGTGATTTGAGCGGATGTGTTTTTTGGGCTTCAGTGCACCACCGGCGCACCCTTTTTAACACCGCTTTCAGTTTTTGTCCGTCAATATTGTCGCCGGGGTAGGTTTTTACGATAAAAGACGCTGTGATGCCCAACAATCCGTAGGTCCGCTGTTTGATTTGTTCCAAATCCGGGTCATAATTGCGATAGTCATAGGCCAGCAAATACGGCTTGAATCCTTCACGGCGATCCAATTTCAGCAGGGGGGAAGGCATTTTTTTCAAATTACCCCTGGCCTTTAGGAGCCTGTAGATGTCGGATCCGAACAAAGGGTAGGTATAGAGGTGGACATGAACGGTGGACTCACTGTTGTGGATGCAGGATATAGCCAGTGTGGCGGTGATGCCGACATCATCAATAGTTGATTCGGGGGAAAAGAGCTGGACGCTCAACCTGGGTAGCACCTTTCCCTCTTTCAGCAGCTGTATGGATTGGTTGATTTCCGAAACCGTACAGCCCCTTCGCAGGCGTTTGGAAAGATCATCGGTCAAGGCATCCGCCCCCATAAATGCCACTTTCACATTGGTTTTCCCCAGTTGTCTTGTCAGCTTTTTCGTCAGTCCCTTGGGTCGTAAAAAGCACGAATACACGATCTCTCTTCCGACCTTTCGGTTTATTCGGTCTAAATAACCGCATATCCGCAGCGCCCATTCTTCGCTGATATTAAACGTATCGTCCCATACATCCACAAACTGAATCTCAGGATTGTTTTTTAGCAGCTCAAGCATTTCATCGACAAAACCGTCGCTCTGGACCGCGCAGTGAAAATCTTTGCCGAACTGGCTGGCAATGGCGCAAAACAGGCATCCGCCCTGCGATTTTCGTGCCCAAATACAGGCTCTCTGGAGTGTAATCGCTACGGTTTTTTCCCCTAATCTCACATGGGCAAAGATGTTTTGTTCCGGCAGGGGGGCGGCGGAAAATGGGGTGGACATCAAGGCCTGTCTCTCCGGCAGCCAGAACACTAAGCTCGGAATGTCGAGCAGCGCATAAAGGAAATGTTTATCCCAGGGCCCGGTCATGGTGTTTCTTTCAAGGAGAGGCAGCAGCGAGAACAACGCGTTTTCAGCGGCCCCTCTCACAATAAAATCCGGAGCGATGTCGACCACCTGATTCACGAAAATGGAATGCCGGTATCGCATTAAGTTTTTATAGTTATTGGATATTTCGTTTCCTCCCATAATAATGGGAGCCGTATTGATCGTCCGTAGACACCATACAATTTTGGGCAATATAAAAAGATTGGCGGAATAGGGAGCGGAAACCAGCAGGACGTCGCATTCGGAAAAGCCGATATGTTTAAAAAAACGGCCGAGGAATTCATATCCCCTCAGCGTTGCGTCCTCCATGGAGAGAAAGATGCTGTCAGCGCCGATGGCTTCACCACAAACGGGTTGATACCCCAATTCCGTTACGATGCGTTTCAGCGTTGAATATGCCAGACTGTTTTGCCTTGTGAGAGTGATGATGCCGACTTTTTTCATCTTGTTCCGTTTAACGGTTTATTCTTTACGGAAAAGATACCCGGCGCGCGCTGCTATAGATCCGGGTCCACCAACCCGAGCTGTATCGCGAAATGGACCAGCTTGACGGGTGAGTCGATATCAAGCTTTTCCATTATCTTGGCCCGGTGAGATTTTACGGTGCTCATGCTGATATACAACATTTCTGCAATCACGCGTGTTGAGTGCCCTTCGGCGATTAACTGGAAAACCTCTCTTTCACGGTTGGAGAGCTGCTTGTACCTCTCGGTTCGGGGAGAGCTTTTCCGGGGTGATCGGTAGGCGTCCATGAGCACCTTGGATATGGAAGGACTTAGAAAGGTCTCGTTCTTCATAGCGGCATGAATGGCCTTGATAATGTCCCTGCCGCTCGATTCTTTGAGCAAATATCCCGATATCCCGGTTTCGAAGAGTTCATGGATATAATGCTCATGGGAATACATGGACAAAATAAGTATCTTCGTTTCCGGCAAATGCTTTCGAATTCTTTTAGCGGCCTCGATGCCGTTTAGGCGGGGCATGGCGATATCCAAGATCACCACATCGGGTTTCAGCTGTTTGGCTTTATCAACGGCATCCCGGCCGTTGGTGGCTTCTCCGATGACCTTCAGGTCGGGCTGTTCCTCCAGAAGGCGCGCCAGACCTTGCCGTACAATCGTATGGTCGTCCGCTAACATGATCCTGACGGGACTGTTCACGTGTCTGCTCCTTCGCGAATCGGCACCTCGATGCGAATCCGTGTGCCCTCGCCCGGACGGCTCCTTAGCTGGAAAGATCCGCCTAAAAGCGAGGCACGTTCACGCATACCCAAAAGGCCTAGATTCTGCTTGCCCTTGGCGAGGATTTTTGCGTCAAATCCAACCCCATCATCTTCAGCCAGAAAGATAATTTTGGGATAGCTTTTGATGATCGACAGTCGGAAACTTTTCGCTGACGCATGTCTCAGCGTGTTGGTCAACGCCTCCTGGCTGAATCGGTAAAAAACCGTCTCGGTGTCAGGGGCTAACCTTTCATTAAATCCCACCATGCTGAAATCGATATCAAGTCCGGTATGATGTTCCATTTCAGTGAAATACCTGTTGAGTGCCGGTTCGAGACCGAGGTCTATCAACAGCGTTGGATGGAGATTATAGGAAAGGCGCCTGATTTCCGAGGAAGTTCGGCTGATCATTTTGCGTATTTCACCGATTTCGTCTTGCAGATGTTCATCTCCGACGGCGTGATTTTCCTCAAGACGATCCAGCCCCAGTTTCACGGCCGTCAAGGACTGGCCGGTTTCATCATGCAACTCCAGGGCGATTCGGCGACGTTCCTCTTCCTGACTTTGGAACAGCTTTTCGGTAAGCTGCCGTAAATCCTCCCGGTGCTGGCGAATCGTCTTCATCAGGCGGGCATTTTCAATGGTACCTCCTAAAAAATTTCCCAAAGATCCTAAAAGATGGATTTCATGTTGATTGAGCCGTCGGGTTTTGGGCAGGTCAAAACCGAAAAATCCCACCCCCCGTCCTTTAAACGTAATCAGGAAGCAGGACAACCACGGAACCGGTTTACCGTTTTTGGATTGATACTTAACACAAAACGACGGAAAGGTGGGTTTGGGTGTGATCTGGGCTTTTTCGTGAACCAGATGGTGTTCAAGCTGAGTATCTTTAAAGATGACGGGGTCCGACATTTCCGTAGACGGCTCCGGCAGTCCTGAACGGACCTGTAGGCGCGCTTCTCCGGCCTCCCGGTCGATAAGAAATAGCGAACCGCGTTTCAAACGCAGTGCCCGGAGAACGTCTTTCAGGGTGCCTTCTAAAATGTAGTCCAGATCCATGGTGTTGTTCAACGCCACTGCCACGCTGTTGAGAATGGACAGCTCCCTGTTTCTTTCCCTGATCATCTTTTCCGCACGTTTACGGTGGGTGATGTCCTTGATAATCCCTTCGTATTCAATATCCCCGGTTTCAGGATTTTCGTATCGCCGACTTGATATCAGCACATGCAGCGGGGAACCATCACGCTTGATGAAATCAACCTCGTAATCCTTGACATATCCCTTGCGGTTGATTTCCGCCAGAAACTTCTTCCGGTCTTCAGGGTTGCGATACAACCGCGGAGCGGACAGGTTGTTGATTAGCTCCTGCTTGTTCTGATATCCCAGCATTTCCACGCCGGCCGGGTTCATATCCAGGATTTGTCCGGGTTTATTCGTGGTATAGATGCTGTCATGGCTGCCTTCAAAAATCCGGCGGTACTTTTTTTCGCGACGGGCAACTTGTTCCTGTAGCTTTTTGATTTCAGATATGTCTTTAAAGATTTCAAGGCCACCGGTAATGCGTCCGGCGCTGTCCGTGAAAGCGGAGGTCGAACAGATGATCGGTACCTTTTTCCCGTCAATATTGGTGATGGTGTACTCTCTGTTGTGGATATCTTGACCTTCTTCCACTGCCCGTTTGAGGGCACAATCCGATTCGCAAATCGAGTTTTTAAAGACATCCTTGCAGTACATTCCTACGGCGTCGTAAGCCGAAAAACCGGTAATTTTCTCCGCCGCCGGGTTAAAATAGGTAATGCGCCATTCCTGATCCGTGGTGAATAGCCCGTCGGGAATGCGGTTGAGAATTTCAACGAAGCTTTCCTCTTTCTGATAAATTCTCTCCAGGGCCTTGACATTGTGACGTTGGATCTGATCGGCGATAAAATGAGATTCCCCTCTCAAATGCTGTTTGCTTATAAAACTGAAAAAGGAGCAGGTCAGACAGCTGGCGAGTTTCTGAAAAAAATCTTCTTCGATCATATCACTGCAGTGGGTCCGAGGGATCAGCCAACAGTCGGTCACATTTTTCCCGTGGGCCGGGCACAGCACTTTGGGGCACGCAAGCAATTCCCAGCATGCTTTCTGTTCCGACCGGTCATGTCGGGACAACGATAGACTAATGAGGTGATTTTCCAGCAATGAACTCACAATACGGATCTCCCTTGGCACGGCATAGCGGCTCATCTGCGGTGAAGGTAAAGCACCCGTCAGGATAGTCGCCACCATAGATCAGGTCCATAAAGGCTCCGGTCACACCACGCAGCATATAGCATTTCCCCGATGCCGCCCGATCATATTGATTTAAATAGCCGCCGGCTTCATATGAATCACTGACACAGATCACCAGTTTTTCATCCGGTATCAGTTTTTTCACTTCAAGATCCCCCCAGCCAAAGGCCACGGCCACGGCCGTAAACCCTTCAATCTGGTCTTCTTTTTGGTCGATCATGGGCTTGACAATTTCGTCCCATTCCCAGGAATTACGGATTCCCTGGAACGTAGCGTATCCGCATTCCTGAGCAGCCTGAATCAGCAGAGCCTGTGCTTCGGTTTCACGTGTTTTCCCCATTTTCTTTTCGAATTCAAACGAAAGCCGGTTGTAGTAGTGCACCGAAAAAAGCGAAAGGTAGACGCCGAAAAGCGGTATAATCCCCTTGGCTTCCCTGATCCGGCTTCCCTCCATGACCGCATGAATGATTTTATTTCCGTCGATTGCCATTTATCCGTTTTTCCCCTGTCGGTAAATATCAACCTGTTTTATTATCTTTGACGACGATTCACCGTGAAAAGGCATTCCTCATCCCGCATCATTTTACATTGCTGCTCGTCAACCACGAAATGTCCCGGTTCGTACTGGAAAATCGCTTCAAGCGCCCCGGCAATCCATCCCCGGGCAAAATGACAGCCCGGTGTGTCCCGTCTGGCGTGTTTGGCAAGCCAACCGGTCACATGATGACTCGAGGGAGAGTAAACCTTACCGCCTTCCGGCCCGATTTCGTGGAAATGCAGGACGCCGAATCCTGAATTTTGATACAAAATTGAAGCCATTTCCAGTTTTGATTTTAATGTCTTGATCTGTGTGTATTGGGAAAAAAGCGATTTGAGCCCGTGGTAGTTCGCCTGTTCCACTGAATCGAACAGCAGTTGAACCCCCTCATCGCCCAAAGTATCTTCCAGCGTTTTCTGCAGGTTGATGTTGTAATGATGGCAGTGCATGGTGATGGGCTGCCCGGATAACACAACACGGTGTCCCTTACGGGCCAGTTCACTTTTCCAGTCGAACAGAGTCATCTTTCACCTTTGTTCAAAATATCCAATAGCCACTGCCAAAGGAAGAATGTCCACGTCATGATGAACGGATATGCTAATAGGTTCGACACTTTTCGTCAAATAAAAAAGCCCCCGGGAATGGGGGCTATTAAATTTCGGATAGATTGTGGGCGGCGGGATTGGGCGGATAAACTTATGTTACATGCCTTTCAATTCTCCGGCTTTATCCCAAGCGACTTTCAGCTGTTCGGCAAAATCCGGGAACAGTTTAAGCAGCGGGTGATTCGGATCTTTCGGCAGCTCTCTTGTATCGTTAAAAACCGAGGTGGCCAGGAACGCATCGGCCAGAGCGACCGCCGGCATCACGCGCTGTGCGCCCGCCATGGGTCCCGTAAAGATCAAATCATGATAATAAAACGCCGTGAGCGCCTCCAGGCCTGCATCAAAACCGGCCCAGCCCTTGAACTCAAAAAGGTCTTTGAATCGTTGCAGCTCCATGTAAGAGCCGTTGCTTGGAGCGCTGCCCGTGGCAAAACCCCATTTCTCCTTGATGAGCTGGTTGGAAATGCCGCACAATGCACAGGCCGGAGCATTCAAAGTGGTCGTATCGACGATGATGCTTTCAAATTGTGCGCCGGCTTTTTCGATGGCATTCAACAGCTTCTCGGTCCCTTTGATCCGACCCATGGGGGTTTGATCATCCTGGTCAAAGGCGACCAGAAGTACGTGTTTGACACCGATGTCGGCAATTTCTTTAACTTCCGTTTCAATGTCCTCTTCCCAAATCGTCAGACTGTTGTAAAACATTCGGTCCAGCAATCCCTTTTCGGCACAATAGGCAGCGCCAGCCACTTTTGCTTTCAGCATAATGGCATCGATGCAAAAAGGCATATCGCTGACTGAGGTCACGAAGTCCACATACTTATTAAATTTTTCCCCCGGGCTGGCAACAATATCCGCCATGGCGATGGCACCGGTGTCCTGCCATAATTTGTCCGCCGCATTTAACAGTTCAGTGGCACGCGCTTCATTAAACCCTTTCCTGCGACTGCCCTTGTCGAATACCTTGTCGCTTTCCTGGAAAATAGAAAAGCAGCATACGGTGGGATATTCTCCTGGTTGACCCCCGAATTTGGCACCGCCGATTTCGCATACTTTTTGCTCCGTGCTAAAACGATTCATGCCTACCTCCTTTCGTTTTAAACGATATTAGGTGGGTAAACCCCATTCCCCGAACTGCTGTCCTCTCCATATAGTCGAAAACCCACGTTGGAACAGAATAATATTTTGTCTCAGAATTGCGTTATTATTCATATCGTCTAAAGGACGATTTTTGAGATTATTATAGATGATTTTATTGCCCCTTTATTGACAGGATAGTTCGGGTATGAAAAAACTCGCAAAAGAGTCACAACATAACACGGCAAAATGGGGGAGCGATTATGCAGAACATCCTTTTCAGTTCATGGGGTGGTCAGATTGTCGACAACCGCGGCAAAAAGGAGCAGGACTATGACCCGGTAGCGCAGGTTCAGTTGCCTGAATATTTCCAGCAGGACGAGAAAATCAAGGCACTGATGGGCTGGAACGGGTTCATCATTAGATCTGAGGAGGTGGATATCATCGACCTTTGTCAAACCTATCTGAAAGCCGTCCACGATTATTCCAAAGACTGCGGCAAGTGCAACTATTGCAAAACAGGCTATGAGGACCTGATGGAAGTCCTGGACGATATTCGTAACGGTGATGCCACAGACGAAGACATGGAATTTGTGGAGTCTGCAGCGGAAGCCATCGTCGACAGTTCCACGTGCAGCATCGGAAAATCCGGACCCATGGCCTTCCGCCAGGCGTTGAAGTATTTTAATGACGACTTTAAAAAGGCCATCAGCGGAGAGAAAACAGTGACCACCGGCATCTACCGGTCGAAACTGACCGCACCCTGTATGGATGCATGCCCGTTGCATTTGGATATCCCGAGATATATCGAGTTCATCAAGGATGCCAAATTTGACGAATCCCTTGAAGTGATACGGGAACGCCTGCCCCTTGCCGGTGTGCTGGGCAGGGCATGCTTCAGGCCGTGTGAGAGCCATTGTCGTCGGGGGAACCTGGATGAACCCATCACCATAAAACATCTCAAACGGTTTGTGGCGGATCACGAACTGTCCAAAGATAAAACACCAGAATATCAGGCGACGCCATCGGAAAAAACAGGTAAGGTGGCGATTGTGGGAGCAGGTCCAGCCGGCGTGACCTGCGCCTACCATCTCGCCCTTAAAGGACATCAGGTGACCATATACGAAAATCAGGGTGAACCCGGCGGCATGGGCGCCGTGGGAATTCCTGATTACCGGTTGCCGCGTCAGATCCTGAGAGATGAAATTGAACGGGTTGAAAAGATGGGTGTTACCATCCAATACAACCATACGGTGGGTAAGGATGTATCATTGTCCCAATTAGAGAGTGAATTCGATGCCGTTTTTATCGGTATCGGCGCCCAGCAGAACTCCCGCATGGGGATCGAAGGGGAGGACCAGGACTACAGTGGCTTTATTCCGGGCTTGACATACCTTGGTAAAATTAATGCCGGTCAAGATCCCTATCCTGAAGGTAAAAAAATTGTTGTCATCGGTGGCGGCAATGTAGCTATCGACTGTGTCAGAAGCTCTCTTCGTGTGAACAAAAAGGATGTCCACCTGGTGTACCGCCGAACGCGCAATGAAATGCCGGCAGATGAAGTAGAAATTCACGATGCGGAAGAAGAAAAAGTGAATTTCCACTTTTTAACCGCCCCTGTCCGGGTCATTGCAGAAAACGGCAAGACCGTCGGTCTTGAGTGCATTAAAATGGAACTGGGCGAACCGGATGAAAGCAGCCGGCCTCGGCCTGTTCCCATTGAGGGATCGGAATTTGTTTTTGAGTGTGACTGTGTGGTACCGGCCATTGGCCAACAAGTGGATCTGTCTATCTTGGAGGGATTCGAAGACATCGATACGACGAAGTGGCGTACCATCAGTGTTGATGCCTATACCAAACAAAGCACTCACCCGAATATCTTTTGTGCCGGAGATTGTGAAACCGGACCGGATGCCCTGGTGACGGCCTGCGCCGGCGGACGCAAGGCGGCGTTGAATATTGACCGATTGATAAACGGGCAGCCCATTGAATACGATGACAATTACTATTTTAAAAAAATCTTTACGACCCTCAAAGTTTTCAATCCGGATGAAGAAATAAAAAAGGTGGAAAGCAAACAGCGGTGCCAGATTGCAACTCTGCCGCCGGAAGATAGAAAAATCACTTTTGACGAAATAGAACAGAGCTTTTCAGATTCAGAAGCGGTCGCTGAAGCCGAACGCTGCCTCAAATGCTATCAAGTAGCCACCATCGCCGTGTAGGAGATAATAATGAGCGAATCCGATGTTATCCAAGACGGTGAAAAAACGGTTGTTATCCTACTGGCAGGATTTTTGGGCTCAGGCAAAACGACATTGTTGAAGCAGATTTTATCCTGGGAGACCGATCTGTCCGGTACGATTGTTGTCGTCAATGAATTTGGAGATGTGGGGATTGACGGATCGCTGTTGAAAGATTCAGGGTCCGATGTCGTCGAAATGACTAGCGGCTGTATCTGCTGCACCCTTACGGCAGATTTTAGGCAATCACTGGAGCGGATTTATCGCCGATTCAATCCGGATCGTATTTTGATAGAAGCCTCCGGGGTTGCCGATCCGACGTCTATTGCCTCGGTACTCTCAGCGCCGGGACTGAGAGATTGCATGGCGCTTAAAAAGATCATTACCATACTGGATGCGGATTTTTGGGAGGCCAGGGAGGTATTCGGCCCGCTGTTTTACAATCAGCTTGAAATGGCTCATCTGATCCTGCTCAATAAAATCGACCTGCTGGATAAAAATCAGACTCCAGAGTTTTTAAAAGAGATCCATGAAGTGATACCGAACTCGCAGGTGGTCCCCACCATTCATTGTCGCGTTGATCCCGAGACGCTCTGGGCCGAACCTAAACCGAAAATTTTCGGAATAAAACCGATTGATTTCTTTCAAACAGGACAGGGGCGGGAATCTGTTGCTGCATCAAGTTACGTTACTTTTTCATTCGAGGCCTCCCCACCTCTGGATGAAGCCTGCTTTGAACGGTTTATGGACCGATTGCCATTTGAGATGTTTCGGGTGAAGGGTCCGGTTCGATTTCCGGATCGAACCGTCATGGTCAATTTTGTCGGCGGTCGAGGCGAGTGGTCGCCTTGGCCGGAGAATGATGACACCCGCCTATCCTTTATCGGTTGGAACATCGGCGGAGAGGAGATCATTAGAAAGCTTGAGGATTGTTTTGTCCGTTACCGATCCGGATAGAAGCTGTGGTTAGCAGCATTTGTAGAGTCTCAGCAGCCTTTTGTCCATCACAAAATAAAACTTCATGAAGGAGGAGCCGTCAAACCGTGTCCTGACGCCATGAAGGGTGTCTGCCAATTCGATGGTCGTGCGCAGGTGGGTGATCATGATCAGCTGTTTATCCGAGGCCACGTCCTTTAGAAAAGCCTGTATGCTCTTGTGATTGATATAATCCAGCGAAGGCTCGACTTCATCCAGCAGATAAAAAGGGGTTTCGAGTTGGTGGAAAACAGCCAGCTTAAGGGCCAGGCTGGTAATCGCCTTTTCACCGCCGGACAACTGATGCGCCCTTCTGATCCTGTTGCCCGGGAGGGTGACCTCTACCTCCAACCCCCTTTTTCCGTTCTGTGATATAACGTCCATCCGCACTTCCGCCAGCGGCATGAGATAGGACATGTACCGGTAGAACAGGGGGGCGATTAAATTGCGGATACACCGGGCGAGATCAGCTTTGGTGTCTATTTCGAGCAGTGACTGAATCGCGCTGAAACGCTTTAGCGGATGCAGTTGGAGGATGTCGTTGATCTCCTCCTGCCGGATAATGGTTTTCAACGCGTGCAAGAGGTGGCGGTATTCCAATTCTCGTCTGAAATCATCCTGGTTGACGGCTTTGCCTTCGATCCGGAACCGATGACGGCCGTTTCGGGATATTTCCCTTGAAAAATGAGCGACCGGGCTGTCTTTAGCAGCGTTTTCTTTAACGGACAGGTCCACTTTGATCCTTTCGGCAGGCGGATACCCCTTGCTGCCGCTGAAGAACAGTTCGTCGTCGGTGTAGCATCGAAGCCGACCGAGGTCATTTTCACCGAGTGCCCAAACGATGGCATCCAGGATGTTTGATTTCCCGACACCGTTGTTGCCGATGATCACGCTGATACCAGGCTCAAAGCCCATTTCGGTCTTTTCAGAAAAGGACTTGAATCCTTCAATGTGGACGTCTTCCAGGTACATCTCAAACCCCCTGATTTTTTTCTTCAAAACGCTGCCGGATTTCGGCGATGAGTTCCTCCTGCATCGGAATAAGTGATTCCCAGACCAGTTCGCCATCGAGAGCAACACTTGGCAAGGATTTGGCCTTCAGCTCTCTGAAACGCTGGACCCCTTCCCGGGTGCGCATATCCCATTCGTGAACGTTTATGATATCCTGGATTTCCTCCGGTAAAACCTTTACCGATTCCGCCATATAGACACAGGCGATTCATTGATTAAAATCTGTCAGAAGTACATCCACCAGAACCGGTTGGGTCATGTTAGCCTCCCTGTCACAGGTCGATAACCATTCGTTCAAACCGGATTTCTCCGGAGTCCGCTTCGAGAAGTCCCCAGGACAGGCCCTCCGGTTCAGCGGCCGGTCCCAAGCTGATAAAATCTTTTCCGGCCACATGCCAGTGTCCCCACCTGTTAATCTGGCTGAAAAGGATGATGTCTGCTTCAAACTGTGGAATCATGGCTTCCAGGGCCGGAAAAACCGCCTGTTCCTGCATGAAATTTGTCAGTCCGCAAACCATGTTCATTTCCAGTGCAAACGGTTCAAAATCGGAATAGCCGGGGAGTTTTTGGATATAATCACCGAAAAAAGCCATACCTTTTTTCGTTTCCATCCCAAAGCTCACCACATGCGGAAACCGAATCAGCCAATCCCTGACATTTTGGTCCAGGAGTGGCAAATCTTCGGCTTCTTTTCCCCGGGCAAACTGCCAGTCCGTTTCCCCCAGTATTGCCGGTATCTCCTGCTTGCGGATCAACCGGACCAGCTGTTTGTTTTGCAGCGATTTACCGGTAAGATTACCCAAGCAGTAAATCGCATCCAACGCGGCATCCGCCATCTTTTCCAGAAGGGTTTCCAGCGCCTGGCTGTCGCCCTCCAGGCCTGCGATGAGACCGATTCTGTGTCGGGGTTGAGGATCATAATAGATCCGGAAAGAATCGGCGGGAGCCAGGCGACCGTCTTCGGCCGCTCTAAGGGCCAAATTGAGTTGATGGGGGCATGATGTGCCGTTTCTGCAGTCGATGCCGTCCAGATACTGCAGCACTTCCTCGAGCGGTCGTCCTTTCAGCAGGCGGGCAACCAGTTGGGCATTTCCGGTACAGCCACCGCCTACAAAACGGATATCCTCCAGCAAGCCCTGGCGGAGCTGAAAATGAATTTCCGGGGGGCAAATCCCCCGGGTTTGAAAGACGAAACGTTGCGATTTTTTCTTATCGGTCATGCCGGTTCACGAGATTAATACTGAAACACGATGAGTACCTTATTTTCAATTTTTGTGCATTTCTTGGCTAACAATGGGGTAACACCTTTTTCGGCCCCTAAGGATCAGATGCTGGATACTGGTTTCTGGATACTCGATCATAAAATGAACTGATCCTTATTTTATCCAGTATCAAGTGGCAAGGATCTGGTCCATTGTGGCACAAATGTTCTTTTTCACGATGTTGACATTTCTGGTTCTCCGTCGGCGGATCCAGATTAAAGTTTAACTATCTGAAATTTTATCTTAATACATAGTTTACCTACCCTATTAAAACGGATAAAAAATACTATAAGGTCAAATTAAAAAAAATCGTCCAATAGTTGATTTTTACCTGTAAAAAAGTTGGTTTTACATGAAATGTCTACAGGATAATGCTCGGGGTTGTAAACCGGAAAGGAAACCGCTATTCGTCCGTTTGGCCTTTCAGATACGATTTGGCCGCCTGCCACGTATCAGACAGAATCCGAAGGGTACCCTGACGGCACTCTGTTCGGAAGCCAAACATCTCGCTAAACGCTTCCGAGTTTCTTCTCATTTCTTTTTCGGACATAACCGGTGTGGTTATCAGGAGGGATCGTTCATAATCTTTGAATAGCCGTTTGGCCATATCTATACTTATGTTGCCGAACTCCTGTTCAAACATTCGATGCCAATGGTTGGTCCAGCCCGGCAGCATGAAGAAAGTTCCCGGGACCTTGCACTGCTCCCCGTAATAGCAGCTGCGCCCGCCGATGAGCAATCCAACGCAGTCATCCACCGGGTGATCATCGTCCATGGGGATAAAGACCGGCACTCCGGCGTCCGAAAGCAACTCATCGGGTTTTTCGAGGGCATTTCCGCACAGCCCGTAACCGAGCAGCAGGGCATCCACATAGGGTCCCATAACCCGGGCTGCTTGAATCAATCCCTGCTGAAGGGTTTGCTTTCGATTGTGAAGACCTAATTCAAGAACACGAACGATTACGTTTATTCGATTTTGGGGATCAGGTCTGAATGACTCCAGGTCGGGGTGCCGCTGCACCTGCTGCGGTTTAAACGCTTCAAGGATTTCAATCATGCGCGCCGACCGGGAGTCTTCCAGAATTGCGACCCGTGCGATTTCAGGGTCCTCATTCAGAAGATGGGCGAATTCGAGTTCCAGAATTTCACATGTCAGTATTCCCAGGGTTCCCATCAAGCATGCCTTCCAGATACAGATTCAATTATTTAAGTCAACTCCGGATCGCGCTGTATTTACACCGAATCAAAACTCGCAGCTAAAATTCGATCCCTTTCTGTGCCTTCACCCCTTTATAATAGTGATGCTTTATTTCCTTCATTTCCGTAACCAGATCGGCAATCTCCATAAGGGGTTTTTTTGCGTTGCGTCCGGTCAGTATCAGATGAAGTCCGGGAGGTTTCTGTTTTATGACCGCCATCACCTCATCGATTTGAAGCAGTCCGAAATCGATCGCCATGTTAATCTCATCGAGGACGATCAGATCATAGGCCTCGCTTTCCATGGCTTTCTGAAAAGCCTGAAGACCCAAATGCGCTTTATGTATATCAATCGGCTCACAGGCCCTGCTCTGAAAAAATACCGCGTGGCCATACTGTTTAAGGGTGATGGGCAGGCTGGTTTCGGCGAATGCTTTCATCTCACCGATGTTTTTTTGACCCTTCATGAACTGCAAAATAAGCACCTTTAAACCCTGACCCGCAGCCCGGATGGCAGCTCCGATAGCCGCTGTGGTCTTGCCTTTCCCGTTTCCAGTATGAATGCAAATCAGCCCTTTTCGACGCATTTAAACCTCTGCTAACGATATCCCAGACCGGTCATCACGCTGTGACACCGGCAGGCCGTACTTAATAGAAAGTCTTCTTCGATTTTCTCGACCCGCTTTAGCAGGTCAAAAAGCTGCCGGGGACGATAGCCGCCAATTCCCGGGCCGAGCTGATAACTCCTCACCACAAGGGACTGAAATTTTGATATTCGGATCCTTCCCAACAGATCGAACATATCTGTGTTACGCCTCTTTTGCGTCACAGTGCAAATATCTGCCGGTTCTTCACAGTCATCCGGACAGAGGAAATCCGCATGGCTTGCATAAATATTCCCTGCCGGATCCCGTGCCGGGTTGGGAACCAGAAGATCAATTTCAGATGGTACCTCGATCCGCCGCAGTCCTTTCAAATCCTGCCGGACAAGACACCATTGAGCCGCAAGATGGATCGGAAGCGCCGGAATGATCCAATCCGGTGCCTTCGCGGAGTGAAGGCGTTGATCTAAAAAAGAAACGCCATCCATCTGCTCAAGGGTCCGATTGGGTCCGTCGCCCCGCAACAGATTTTCTCTGTCAGGGTCCACCAGAACTAAATGATGCCTGGCGTGTATCTCCGACAATCTTTCAGCCGCAAGCAGGCCGAAGCGGCCTGTACCGATAATCCAGATCTCTTTCATGTCAGCTAAGGATATAAAAAAGGTGAGCCGGGAAAAATGAACCTGTTAAAAGAAGACTTCCGTGTATATGAAAGATCCCGGAAAACGCTCGTCTACCAGGTGCATCACATCCCTGATCATCTCCTGCCGCCCGCAAAGATAAAAATCATACTGCGCGGCGGATAGATTCCGGGCAATATAATCGGTAACCCTTCCATGGAAAAAGCCGTGCGGCTGCAAGTCTTTGGCCGGTGTGTTCGATATGCAGGGAACATATTTATCAAAGATCGAGCGAAATTGATCCTGATAGTAAAGGTCTTCCATATAGCTTACCCCATGGAGAAGCATGAAACCGCCCACCCCTGAGCCGGCAATGGATACAAATGGTGCGATTCCGGTTCCGGTGGCAACAAAAATCGCCTGCCTGCGGGATGGCTTAAACGTAAAATATCCGTGGGGGCCGGTAAACTGAAACTGAGTACCCGGTTCGGCTGTTGCGAGGACGACGGAAAAAGTACCCTTTTCCACGAAACGCACGCACAGGGAAAGCGTCGGATCATCCGGGCCGGAGATGAGCGAGTAATATCGTTCAAAGCCGTCGTGGATGAAACGGATGGTCTGGCCTGCTGAAAATTCAAAGGGTGCGGGACGGCTTAGCTCTATTTCAAACGCTTTTTCAGATAGCCACCTGCGCTTGAGCAGCTCTGTCGTTTGGATAGCATCATCCGTAACTGGAACCTGGGGTTGCTCGAAACTCAAAGGGTCGCTCCTCCTGAACAGAGAAAAAATCAAGGTAGCTTACGCGCATCGAGTGTTACAATTTTTAGTATATCGAAAAATCTTTTTCAAGACATAGTTTTACGCGGGTTTCTCCCCGGCACATCATATTTTCTGGTCCCTGATTCCAGAGTATACCGCTTTGCAGATACCGGATACGCCGCCTTTTAAACCGTCCGGATTCTTAAATCCTTCCGTCCCTTTAAGGCTTTCGAGATATGCCTGCGCGTCAATCAGGTTCGGGGATCCGTTGTCGGAACCGGGGTTCGGTTTTATTTTGAACAGCCACCCCTGATCGTAAGGAGACTTTAAAACAAGGTCGACGTCTTGTTTGACCTGATCATTAAAGTGGATAACACCCTTAACAGGAGAATTAAGATACAAAATCTTCCCGGTAATAGCAAATATCACGGCCTGATCTTGATCGACACGCTGTCCTTCCGAAACAAGCCAGTCAAGACCATTCAGCCCGCCCATCAGCACCAGGGCCGGTTCGGTCAACCCTGCCAGAAGTTCCCGATCCATCGCTTTTGCCCAAATTCCCTGTGATGCATCATAGTTACGATCTTCCGGCACTTCCACCTGTTTACCCAGAAACTTAAGAATAGTCGCCATTTTTCTCCTCGCCATAATATGATTTCCAATGAAACGCACGATTGACTATACGGCATTAGTGTACGTTTGGCAAAAAAAATTGTACGTGTTCACCGGGTACGTTTCCCCGTGTAACGATATTGTCGGAGTGGCTCTGTCATTTCAATGACTTAGCCGTGGGGGAGACCGCGGCTCCCGTACGTTTTTCGCGGGAGAACGCGAAGGGGGCAGGAATGCCCCCGCTGCTAAGTCATTGAAATGACCAGACACGTAGACACCGGAGTGAATCGGGGGAGCGCACCCCGTGAACACGTACAAAAAATTAGAGGAGAATCCGTAAAATTGTAACTGGATAGTGTCGATTGGCGCATCTTCCGTGGGTGTAACTTTCAATTTAGGAGGATATCCTATCCCTAATTGACCTGCCCCGCTTTTTGAGTTAGAGATAAGAAAGAATACCGTCAGCAAAAGCCATACAATTCTGTAGCAGAGAACAGGAGGATGCTATGATCACCGTCAGAGATATCATGACCACCGACCTGATCACGGTCACACCGGATATGGATATTGCCAAGGCGGCCAAAACCCTGCTTGATAACCGGATTAACGGCGCGCCGGTAGTGGACGATAGCGGCCGCCTGGTGGGCATCCTCTGTCAGAGCGATCTTATCGTCCAGCAGAAAAAACTGCCGATTCCCACTCTTTTTACTTTCCTTGACGGCATCATCCAGTTGACGTCCACGAAGCAGATCGAAAAGCAGGTCCGTAAAATAGCCGCTCTTAAAGTCTCGGAGGCCATGACGCCGAAACCCGTCACCGTCCGGCCGGACACCGGCCTGGAAACCGTAGCGGCCCTGATGGTGGACAGCAATTTTCACACCCTGCCCGTGGTCGAAGACTCCCGCCTGGTGGGAATTATCGGCAAGGAGGATGTTCTTCGCACCCTTTTAACCACCCCCGAAGGCCACTGAAAAGGGCATTTTACCCATTTGTTCCGCCCCATATTTTTCCACATGAAATTCAACGAAAGCGTCTATTTCATCGGGGTGAGCTTTGCATTGTGTAATCTTGCGCTTTGCTCTATGCGCTATGCGTCTAGTGTACTGTACCAGGGATAAGTTTAATAAATGGCCGGTCATAAAATTTTCTGGCCCCGCAGAGCGGGGCCAGAAAATCCCATGACCTAAGGCAATTTTATAAGTTATTTCCGGGACACGACACTATCTCTGTGTAATCCAAAACTATTTCCTACCAATTTGCTATAAATTTAACATCCTGAAAACATTTTAATTGCATTTTCCATGCATTTATGAATTATTTGTTATTTTAGCTTTTCGTTTCCACGATATTTCCTGATCAATTTGATTTTCTCTAAAAGGTTTCAGACATGCGCTCTGAAAAAGAGATGGAATATTTATTAAAGGCAATCGATGCGTTCCGAAGGCGCATGATTGTCGTTTCTCCGCAATTTGAAATCCTGGCTGCCAACTGTCACCTCGAAGGGGTCGAGAATTCGGACCTGCTCGGAAAGCTCTGCCACCGGGTGTTTTATGACCGCGAGGAACCCTGCGAGAACTGTGCCGTTGAGGAAGTGATCCAGCATGGCCGACCCGCCCTGAGGCCGAAACCGGTCGACGGATCGGACCTGGAGAAAATGCCCTGTTTTTACGCCTATCCGATCCATGCCGGAGAGGAAGTCGAAGCCTTTGTCAGCATGGATTTTGATCTGCCGACCCGCGGCGGGATCGAAGCAAAAATGCAGAGTACCAACGTTCTTCTGCGCAACCTGATTCTCAGTGCAATAGATGGTGTTATTGCTGCCGACATGCGTGGGAAAATCCTTATTTTTAATGTTATGGCGGCCGAAATATTCGGCTACACGGTAGAAGAAGCGCTTAACAGCTTGAATATCAAAGATATCTATCCCGACAATACGGCTCATGATATTATGCAGAAGCTTCGCAGTGATGACTGCGGCGGCCGGGGCAAGCTCAGGTCTTACAAAGTTGATGTTCTCGGTAAAAATGGCAAACCGATTCCCATTAACCTGAATGCAGCCATCGTGTACGAAGGGGAGCGTGAGGTGGCCACCATCGGATTTTTTCACGATATGCGTGAAATCCTGCAGATGAAGGAAAAACTGGAGAAAACCCGGGTTCAACTGCTGCAGGCAGAAAAGATGGCCTCCCTGGGGAAACTGGCCGCCGGTGTTGCCCATCAGCTGAACAATCCTCTGGGGGGAATCACCCTTTTCACCAAACTCGTCATGGAAGACTATGATCTGGAAGAAGGCGCCCAGGAAGATCTGAACCGGGTGCTCAGGGATGCAAAGCGCTGTAAGGATACGGTAAAGGAGCTGCTCGAGTTTACGCGCCAGACCCGCCACTTGATGCAGCCTCACGATATCAACCGGGCCATTACCCGCACCCTTTTTCTGCTGGAGAATCAAACGCTTTTTCAAAACATTCAGATTGAAAAGAAGCTGGCAGACGATCTGCCCCGGGTTCAAGGCGACATTCAGCAGCTCTATCACATGCTGATGAACATTATTCTCAACGCCGCCCAGGCAATGGAAGGCAATGGGAAGCTGAAAATTGAAACCGGTCCGGTGCCGGGACTGGACCGGGTGCTGATTACGATATCCGACACGGGTCCGGGAATTCCCGCAGATATCCTGCCACATATATTTGACCCTTTTTACACCACGAAGGAAGAGGGCAAGGGAACCGGCCTGGGGCTCAGCCTGGTCTACGGTATCGTCGAAAATCACAACGGATGGATTAAAGCCAAGAATAGAAAAGGACGGGGGGCAGCCTTTATTATCGAACTCCCTATTGCACAGGGCATCGATGGAGAAAATGAAAGTGGATAAGAACCTCGATCAGATCAACGTAATGGTCGTAGACGACGAACAGGACATCCGGGACGGATCCGAGCGGATACTCGTCCGAATCGGTTTTCAAGTGTACAAAGCCGCCCGCGGTGATGAAGCCCTGACGCTTCTGGAAAAGGAAAAACCCGCCATCGTTCTGCTTGACTTGAAAATGCCCGGTATGGACGGGATGGAGGTTCTTGAGAGAATCCAGAAATTGGATAAACCACCACTGGTTATCGTCATTACCGGTTATGCCACCGTCGAAACAGCTATAGAAGCCATGAAACAGGGAGCATACGATTTTATCCCCAAACCTTTTGAGCCGGACCAGCTTCGCATCGTTGTGAATCGTGCCGCGGAAAAAATCCGGCTCACCCGGGAAACGGAGATCCTGGAGCTGGAAAAAGCAAGAACCCTGCTGGATCTGGATACCGAAAAAAGCCGTATCAGCACCATTATCGAATCCCTCCCCGATGGTGTGCTGGTGACCAACAATACCGGCCAGGTGGTTCTGATGAATCCGGCCCTCAAGAGCCTTCTCGATCTGGGTCCCGATGTAAAGCCGGGCAAACAGGTCGAAGAATATGTCACCGATGAATCATTTTGCAGCCTTGTGATGGAAATCTCCCAGGGAAAACACGTGGACTACGAAGACATTCCGGATATTGAATTCGCATTGCCAAACGAAAAATATCTGCGGGCCAGGGGGCAGCCGGTCCTAGGTGAAAAAAAGGAATGTTTGGGCGCGGTGGTGAATTTCGCGGACATAACGGCAATGAAGGTTTTAGATCGCCTGAAATCAGAGTTCGTGGCAAAAGTTTCCCACGAGCTTCGATCCCCGCTATCGACCATCCATGAACAGATCGCCCATGTACTCAACGACATGGTCGGTGCGTCCTTAAACGATGATCAGAATATCCTCTCGCGGGCCAAGGAAAAGACCCAGGGGCTGATTTCAATGATCGGTGATCTGCTGGATCTCTCGCGGATTGAGGAAGGGCTGATATGCCATGAACCGCAACCGGTCCACCTGGATGACCTGCTGCGAAGCATTGTTGAGTTTCTTGGTGCCAGGGCCGACGCCGGAGATCAATCGTTGCAGCTGGAGATCCTCTCTGATCCGGTCCCGACGATTACCGCCGATCCCCTGGCCCTGGAGAGCATCTTCGGAAACCTGATCACAAATGCCATCAACTACACACCGGAAAACGGAAAAATCAGGGTAGAAGTTGATCTGGCCGGCATCAACATTCGTGTGAAGGTGATCGACAACGGGTTCGGGATTGCCGATAAGCATTTCGATAAGATTTTTGAGAGGTTCTACCGGGTCAAGGACGAAAAGACACGCTATATCACCGGTACGGGACTGGGACTGTCGATTGTCAAAGGGCTGGTCGATTCCCTCGGCGGTATTATCCAGGTGGACAGCGCACCGGGGGAAGGAAGTACCTTTACGGTTTTATTGCCGACAACCGGAAATACCGGTTGATCGCGTAACATCCAGTATAAAAATAAAACTCGGATTATGTCGGGTAAAAAACCGTAAAGGAAAACCCAATAGTCAAACTTCAAATATCAAACAATTACTTAGATGAGGTGTCGGGGAGTTTCTATCGCTAAGTCCCGGTTAGAGCGGAATGGGTTATCCGCACATCAGCGGGCACTGTCTGAATGCTTTAGGGATCGTTAAGAAAGAACAGCGGGTTGTTAAAATATTTCATTAGCGCCACAGTCGTCGCCAAACTCCCAACCTATTGATTTAATGCCCTATATTCTGTTCTTTCTTTACGAACCCTTAGGTATGAGTTTGCCCGTTGATGTGCGGATAATTCATGGAGCTCTCAGCTTAAAAAACTCCCCGACCCATCGATTAGATAACTCCCAAATTTGTCAACCCAATTCAGCGTTTCGATTTAACTCTCTTCCAGTGCATTTAAAAACTCCTCCGGCGGAACCTGGATGCCGGTCCAGAGGGCAAACGTTCGCCGGGCCTGAAAGGCCAGTGAAGAAAGGCCATCCATAAACCGGATTTCTCTGGCCCTGGCCATTTCCTCCCAAAAATTCTGGCGGCGGCCGTAGTTGAGGTCAAGGACCAGCCTGCATCCGGATAAATCAAGCTTTTCCACCAGTGCGGCCATTTGGGGCGACTCATCGACACTGGAAACCGATGTCGCGTTAACCACAATCTCCGCTTCCAGCGGATGATCCTCCAGGGCAGAAAAAGAAATAGCTTCTCCCTGAAAACGGCTTACTATTTCAGCTGTTTTCTCTTCATTGCGGCCGGCAACATAAACCGTACTTGTTCGGAGCCAGTTTAAAATAAATACGGCTGCCTTTGCGACACCACCGGTGCCGAATACAAGCGCTGATTTTCCTTCCGGGTCGAATCCTGCGTCACTGAGGGCGTCCATGATACCGATGGCGTTGGTGTTATACCCCTTGAGAATATCGCCGTTGCGCACAATCGTATTGATGGCGCCGATGATGTTGGCGCCCTCTGAAAGCACGTCCAGATGCGGTATGCAGGTCTCCTTGTAAGGCACGGTGACATTGGCGCCGGCGATGTTCAAAATTCTCAGGCTTTGCATGGCCTGCCCGAGGTTCTCGGGCTTGACCATAAACGGCACGTAACTCCCTTTTATACCCAACCGCTTCAGTACCGCCGTAAATATGGCCGGCGACTTTGATTGATAGGCCCGTTCATCACTGAGTATGCAATAGACTTTCATGGATGAAACGCGGCAGCCAACTGCAATATAAATGGAGATCAAAATGCAGCATCGCCGCCCGCTGCCCTGTTGCGAGTTGCGCGTTTCGGGTTGCGGGTTAAAAAATCGGTTTGCTCATCGCCCGTAACACGCAACCCGCAACCCGAAACGCTCGGTTAACAGAAGAATACTGAAAGGATCCATGGAGATTGAAGAGTAGAAACATTCACGATAACATATTCACTTCCGCCAAATCCGGTCCCAGGTATGTGCGCTCATTCTCTCCCAGAATCCCCAGAGACAGGCAGATGAGCGTCCACAGGTGAACCGAATGGTATTTCCCGCCGTAATGCTCTTTCATGTCATGGATCTGGGCATGGCAGTTGTGGCAGGGCGTAATACAATAATCGGCTCCGGTCTGGTCGATCTGTTCAAATTTGATTCGGCCGTAGTATCTGCGGGCTTCCGGAAAACCGGACTGCAGGAATCCGCCGCCGCCGCCACAGCAGAAATTGTTGGATCGATTGGGCGTCATATCGATGAAGTTCTCTTCACCCACCACCGCTTTGACTACAAAACGCAGATCTTCGGCAATCGGATCACCGAGGGACTTTCTGACCAGCTGACAGGGATCCTGGACAGTGAACGTTACCTTCAGATCTTTGTTCCAGTCCGAGTTCACCTTGAGTTTGCCCTCCCGGATCCACCGGGCATAATATTCAATAATGCTACGCGGTTCAAAATTATGCTCGATGTTGAATTTATTCAGTCCGACCCGGACTGAGAAAAATTCGTGACCTCATTCGGTGTTGAGCAGGACTTTACACGCCAGGTCATCCACTGCTTTGGCTTTTATGCGAACATTTTTCTCCCACATTTCAGTATCGGCGCAGAACAGGCAGTAATTTTCAGCGGCCCATCCCTTGGAACCGTATGTCCAGTCCGCACCGACAAGATCGAGGATCTTCCACATCGGGACCATCTCATCGGGTTCGGTTACCGGTTCCCTGGAGTTCTGGTTCAGGAAAAAGTGCGCCCCCTTTTTATCCATCGGCGCCTGAAGGTTTTCAAATCCCGGTTGCGTATCCCGGACTTCTTCGGCAACATCCTCAACCACAAACCGCCAGTCTTCTTCAGTGGCACCCATGGCACTGCAGGTTTCGTTCTTGAAAGCCATCTCACACGATCCACGAATACCTTTGGGCTGGTTCTCTTTGGGCCATCGATTGCGCACATTAAAAACCAGCGCCGGGATATCGATTTTCATCGGGCAGGCATAGATGCAGCGCTGGCACATGGTACACATCCAGGCCCAATTCGAGTTCAGGACCTCATCGTCCAGTCCCAGGACGGCCAGGCGCAGAAATTTCCTGGGATCCATATTCTCCAGTCCACTTGCCGGGCAGCCGGAAGAGCAAAGCCCGCAGGTCAGACACGCATTCAGATTACCCCCTTCGGGCAGCAGGTCCATCACTTGGTCTTTAAACGTTTTTTCCTTACTTCTCTTTATCTCAATTACCTGAGATGCCATTGTTCCCTCCACAGAAAAGAAGTGCCTAAAATTTAAAATGCCTAAATTGCCTAAAGTTAAAATCGGTTTTTAACCATTTTTTCATTTTAGGCATTTTAGTGCATTTCTACTAAACAAATTCATTAAGTAAATTCAGCGCCGACAGGGGTATATTACTCTAATTTACCGGGAACGGTCCCCCTATTCTACATTCAACAGCCGCTTGATGCTCTGGGTGATTTCTTCGGCCGACGCCGGTTTGGCAATGTAATCGTCGGCTTCGGTGGCCATACCGTCGGCATGGGTATAGCGGGTGGACGTCACGTGGGAGGCAACCGCCGTCAGCAGAATGATCGGTATGCTGCAATACTTATCATCCTCTTTCAGCTCCTTGCAGACCGCGTACCCGTCCTTTTCGGGCATCATCACATCCAGCACGATGGCATCCGGCGGGTTTGCCTGAACCTTTTCCATGCCTTCCACACCGTTGTAAGCAATATCGACTTCAAAGCCTTCCTTTTCCAGGTTCCCCTGAACGATGGCAGCGAAATCGGGCTCATCGTCAACGACAAGGATTCGTTTTTGTGTACTCATGACATACCTCCTCCATTTGATAACTCTGGTTTTAAATATTCTCTTCACACCTGAGCTGAAGGCTGAAAGCTCAAAGCTGAAAGCAAAAGACTGGTTTCGCTCTTACCCTTTGAGCATTGAACCTTGAGCTTCGAGCTAATTCACGCTCGGCCTGGGATGCAGTCCGGCGCGTTCCACGATTTCCGGCACCTTTTCTTCCCATTCAATGGCCATAATGTGAAATCCACTCACCCCTTTTACTTCCTTGAGACGTTGTATCGCTTCAACGCAGATGTCGATCCCCTCCTGCGCCTGTTTTTCTTTGGGGGTGTCTGCCATCCGCTTGACAATATCATCCGGCACATCCATGCCCGGTACCCGGTTTTTCATATAGCGCGCCATCCCGGCGGACTTCATCGGGGTAAGACCGGCAAGGATATACACTTTTTCGTTCAGCCCGCGGTCACAGACCTTTTTCATCCAGTCTTCGAACTTGTCAAGATTGTAAATGCACTGGGTCTGAATGAATTCGACCCCGGCCGCAATCTTCTTCGCCAGGCGGGGGACACGGATCTCATACGGGTCGGCAAATGGATTGGCCGCCGCTCCGACAAACATCTGCGGTGGCCGCTTGATGTCATCACCGCCCAGGAACTTGCCGTCATCGCGCATGTGCCTGACGGTCTGGATCAATTGCATGGAGTCGATATCATGGACATTCTGACCCTGGGCACAGTCTCCGAAACTCTGGTGATCGCCGGAAAGACACAGGATGTTGTGGATATCAAACGACGCCGCCCCGAGGATGTCGCTTTGAAGTGCGATCCGGTTGCGGTCCCGCGTGACCATCTGCAGAACCGGTTCCACCCCCATCAGTTTGAGCCGGATACAGGCAGCCAGACTGCACAGGCGTGTCATGGATGTCTGGTTGTCGGTGACATTGATGGCATCGACATGATCCTTGATAAGATTGGCCTTTTCAGTGATGACTTCCGGGTCGCTGCCGCGGGGAGGCCCGCATTCCGACGTAACGGCCAGATGCCCGGCAGTCAGAATTTTTTCCAGTTTACTCGGTGTATTCGTGCTCATAGTTCCACATCCTCCCTGACGACTTTGCGTGGTCCTCCGGCTCTGTCGGTGGACCAGTCTTTTAACGGTGATATATTTTCATAGTCATCCATCCGGCCGAGGGCCTTCAGCCGATCAATGATCAGCTGCCACCCGCACTCCAGCTCTTTGTCTACTTCACATTTACCGGAGGCGGAACCGCCGCAGGGGCCGTTGAAAATGCGTTTAGCACAGCGGGATACCGGGCAAATACCGCCGGTGCTGGCCAGAATGCACTGACCGCAACCCTGACAGCGCTCCGTCCAGACACCCCGTGCTTCGGTAACGCCCATAAAAAGGGTGTTGACACCCGGATAGATCGGCTTGGATTGATATTTTTCAGCCATAAACTGAACGCCGACCCCGCAGGCAATGGAAACCACCGCATCATAGTCATCGATGATGTCGCGAATTTCCTCAAGGTATTCGTGATCACACTGCCTCTCCAGGGTCCGCTCTGCGATGTTCACCTCACGGCCCTGCTGCAGAAAGTGCATCCTTAGCGCCGAGGCCAGAATGCCGACTTCTTTTTTACCGCCGGCCTCGCAGACCGTTACACACTCGTTGCAACCCAGAACAAGAATGCTCTGGTGATCCTTAATTGTCTCGATGATCTCCTCGATCGGTTTTTTATCGGCAACAATCATAAGACATGACCTCACTTTTATCTTGGTTTTAAGTTTAAGGTGTTAGGTTTTAGGCCAACAGGGAAACCGTCAATTTTTTACTTAAAACATAAAACCTAAAACCCGGAACCACCCCTATGCCGCCTTGGCCTTTTTCTTGGCCAATTTTATGGGGTTCGGCCCTGCTTCAAGTATTTTTTCATGCATCTCCTGAGCATACTTGACGAACAGCGGGCCGTCACTGGACGACAGGTTGCACATCCGCACGCGATGGCCGCCGATCCCGATGGTATCAAGCAACTGCTGCGCCTGCTCCACCCGCTTTCGAGCCCTGAAGTTGCCGCTGTTGTAGTGACAGTCCCCTTCCCGGCACCCGACGACATAAACACCGTCGGCACCTTTCTCGAAAGATCGCATGATGTGAAGAATGTCGACCTTGCCGGTGCAGGGCACACGAATGATTTTAATGGATGTCGGGTAGCTCAATCGCATCGAACCTGCCAGGTCCGCAGCCGTGTACCCTCAGAAATTACAGCAAAAAGCGATAATGATCGGTTCAAATTCCTTGCTCATAGGACTCCCTCCAGCAATGATTCTACCTTGCACAATATCTGATCGTCCTCATACCAGTTGAGTTCAATGGCTTTTGCGGGGCATTCCGCCGCACATATACCGCACCCGTGACAGAGGGCCTCGTCTATTTCACTGACGCCTTCGGCGTTGATCTTCGGCACCCCGTACGGACACGACCGGACGCAAATGAGACAGGAGGCGCACATTTCTGCGTTAACACAGGCCGTTACAGCCGAAAGGGTGAGCTGATCCTGGGCGAGAAAGGTTGTGGCTCTGGATGCCGCGGCGTATGCCTGGGCGATTGCCTCGGGCAGCAGGTTGGGGCTGTGGGCCGTGCCGCAGACGAAAATCCCCTCGGTGGCCATTTCCACCGGTCTTAACTTGACATGGGCTTCCATAAAGTGACCTTCTGCCGTGCGAGCTAGTTTAACGATGGATGCGAGTTCTTCTGTATCCGAGGCCACCATGCCGGCGCTCAATGCCAGCAGATCGGCATTCACCCGCAGCGGACGCCCCAAAACGTGGTCGGTAAAGGTTACAGCCACGCCGTTATCCGACGCTTCCGCCACCGGCGGGTTTTCCGGGTCGTACCTGGAAAACAACACGCCTTTTTCCCTGGCTTCCTTGTAGTAATCCTCCAGGAGGCCGAAGGTCCGTATATCCCGGTAAAGAATGAAAATCTGACTGTCCGGGTTCAATGATTTTATTTTGAGTGCGTTTTTTACAGCATTCTGGCAGCAGATCC
>DAOVBC010000014.1 GCA_030670715.1 Deltaproteobacteria bacterium
CATCCACCATTGCATGACCGCCGTATTTTATTACGACGGTCATTCCGTAGAACTGGCGGATATACGGCAGGGCCTCTATCAGTATATCAGCTACGTTTTTTTTCATTTTCTAAATGTGAGTCGAATATCCAGTTTCGAGTATTAACCTGGATCTTTCACGAGTTCGATTCGTCCATTTTTTCATGAAATATTCAGGTCAATTGTCCGGCTACAAAATGTAACGGCTCAAATCCTCATCTGCCTTGATATCGTTTAACTTTTTCTCCACGTAGGATTTATCGATAACGACTCTTTTCTCCTTTGTATTAGGCGCTTCAAAGAGAATATCTTCCAGCAGGAATTCCATGATGGTGTGCAGTCTCCTAGCGCCGATGTTTTCAGTATTGTTGTTTACCTCCTCAGCGATGGCGGCGATCTGTTCAACAGCATCGTTTTCAAAAACCAGGTCTACGCCTTCGGTTCTCAACAGGGCAATATACTGAAGCAGCAAAGCGTTTTTGGGTTCGGTCAATATCCTGTAAAATTCATTCTTCCCAAGAGCATCGAGTTCAACCCGGATCGGGAAACGGCCCTGCATTTCCGGTATGAGATCCGACGGTTTGACCGTGTGGAATGCACCGGAAGCGATAAACAGGATATGGTCGGTCTTTACAGGACCGTATTTAGTTATCACCGTACTGCCTTCAACAATGGGAAGCAAATCCCGCTGGACACCTTCCCGGGAAACATCGGGCCCGTGAGCGCCGTTTCTGCCGGCAATTTTATCAATCTCATCTAGAAAAATGATCCCGGACTGCTCCACCTTTTCAATGGCTTTTCGGATAACCTTGTCCAAGTCGATTAGGCTTTGGGCTTCCTCCTCGGCCAGAATCTCCATGGCCTCCGAAACTTTTGCCTTCCGCCGTTTGGTACCTTTTGGCAGAATACCGCCGAGCATATCTCTGAAATTTATCCCCAGTTCTTCCATACCGACATTGGAAAATATTTCCACCATCGGCATCGACCGGTCGGACACGTCCAGATCAACATATCGATCATCAAGTTTTCCACCCCGCAGCATTCCGCGAAGCTTCTCCCGGGTCGAAGCCGAACTGTCCTGCGTAATTGCGGTCGAGTCTAAACTGCCACCGGCTTTATCAGCAACCGGATCTGCATCCTTTAACCCGGTACGCGGCAGGAGCAGATCAAGCATTCTCTCTTCGGCATTCTGCCGGGCTTTCTCCTTGACAAGATCCTGCTCCTGCACCTTACCCCGCGTAACGGCTAGTTCCACCAGATCTCTCGCCATGGATTCCACATCTCTGCCGACATAACCGACCTCGGTGAATTTGGAGGCCTCCACTTTAATAAAAGGCGACTCCGTAAATAGGGACAGGCGTCTTGAAATTTCGGTCTTGCCAACCCCGGTGGGACCAATCAGGATAATGTTCTTCGGCACAATCTCGTCCCGTAGCTCTCCCGGGACCTGCCGCCGGCGCCAGCGATTTCTCAATGCGATGGCAACCGAACGTTTGGCTTTATTCTGACCGATAATGTATTTGTCGAGTTCACTGACGATTTCAGATGGAATCAAATATTTCATTTATTAACCTGTCGTTTATAATTCTTCGATGGTGATTTCTTCATTTGTGTATATACAGATGGAAGCGGCGATTTTCATGGCCGCTTCCACGATGCTGCCGGCGTCCAGATCAGAATGCTTGAACAGTGCCTTGGCCGCCGCCTGGGCACCGACACCACCGGAACCGATTCCGATAATGCCTTCATCCGGTTCGATCACGTCGCCGTTGCCGGAGATAAGAAACATCCTCGACTCATCCACGGCAATCATCACAGCTTCCAGACGTCTTAAAAACTTGTCCGTTCGCCAGTCCCTGGCAAGCTCGACCGCGCTGCGCATCAGGTTACCGTTATAGCGCTCCAGCTTTGCCTCCAGTCGCTCGGAAAGGTTCAGCGCATCGGCCGCCGTTCCGGCAAATCCTACGATGATCTTATCGTTATATATCCGTCGTACCTTTTTGGCGTGGTGTTTGATCACCGATTCCTGCAGCGTCACCTGTCCGTCTCCGGCAACCGCCACCTTGCCGTCCCGCCTGACTGCCAGAATGGTGGTACCTCTTGTTTTCATACCGTCTACACTCCACATTGATACTTTTGTGTCAACGCTTATAATGTCTTTTATAAAAAATCCGAAATTCAAAATCCCAAACTACAAATAACAAACAAATTCAAATTTCCAATGACAACAACAGAAAACACCTGACATTTGGATTTGTGATTTTATCATTGTTTGAAATTTGGAATTTGTGTTTTGGAATTTATGCCCATATTTTCGTAAGTTACCCCGATAGGTGCCCTGACCATGCTCACCGATGGCGCTACATCAATTCTACTTCCTCGGGTGTGCCTTATCATACGTCTCCATCAGCCGATCGATACTGACGTGAGTGTACTTCTGTGTGGTCGATAGACTTTTATGACCTAACAGTTCCTGGACCACCCGCAGGTCGGCTCCGGCATCCAGCATGTGAGTTGCAAACGTATGACGCAGTACGTGAGGCGAAACCGGTACAAGCGTGCTGCATTCCAAAACGATCTTATCGAGGATCCTCGCAATCGAACGGGTGGTCAACCGGCGGTTGAACCGATTAAGAAACAGCGGCCCCTCATCACCGGCAGGCACACCGGCCTCCCTTTCCAACTTCCGGCGGTAAGATTTAATCGCAATCAGCGCTTTGTTTCCGATCGGGACGATCCGTTGCCTGGCACCCTTGCCCAAAACCCGGATTAATCCCGAGTCAAACTCTATATCCAAAACATTCATACCCGCCACTTCTGAGACACGCAATCCGCATGAGTAAAGGGTTTCAAAAATAGCGCGATTCCGCAGCCCAAGCAGAGTATCGGTCTGAATAGAGTCCAGAAGCCGGAACATATCATCCACGGTAAGATACGCCGGTATCGGAACCTCCTGTTTGGGCGTCAGGATTGTTTCTGCCGGGTTGTTCTCAATGATGCCCTGCTTGAGCAGAAAGCGGTAAAAGGTGCGAATCGCCGAAAGCTTTCGGGCAATGGTCGTTTTCTTATTTTTTCGGTGTAAATATCCTAAATACTTCCGAATAACCAGGGCATCCAGTGCATCAAGCGAAAATTCCAACGCGGGCTGTAGTTCTGAATTCAATACACTGTTTTCCGCGGCGAATTGTATAAATTCTTTCAGATCTGTTCGGTATGCACGACACGTATTTTGGGAATATCCCTTTTCAGCAGCAAGAGAATCGATAAATAAATCGATTAGAAGCGCTACCGGGCGGGATCCCATTGGCGTCTCATTCCCCTGTCCTGGATAATTCATGCACCATCATGTTCTTTCAGACACAACTATGAATGCAACACTGATAAGCCGAAAAATTTTTCTTACAAGCATAAAATCAGATCATAATCAATTGAAATTTATATAATTTCTATGAAACACCGACCGCAAGGAGGTGTTTCATAGAAAATATTCAGGCTAAAAATCGATCAATAACTCAAGTTCGGACCAGTTCTGCACCTCCATGAAAGGATGATGCTCACGATTCCACGGTTGGCTGTATACCACCGGTTCGATGCCGGCCGCCTTTATTTTAAAACACGTTTCAAGCCGGTCTTCTACGAAATAACGGATGCCGTGTTTCTGCAACACATCCGTCTTTGCTTCAAAAGTGCCTGTGGCAATGACCCGGAAGGCCCCGGGATGAACCGGCAGTAACTTGCGGAACCATTCACGCATCGGCCCCGGTCCCGTGCGCGCGGTGACAAAAAGCAACGGATTGCGGTAGCGGATAAGCCTTGTCAGCACTTCGGCTGCACCGGCCATCGGTTTTAACGGAGCGGAATAACTGCCGGCAAGAATGCGGACGAGAATAGCCCTGATCACGGCGGGATCGATATCGAGACATTCTTCCAGGGCGTAGCAGGTCATGTCTTCATACCTGATCCCGCTGACATCAAACTCATCCCGGGCAATATCCAGAAACAATGTCATGGTGTCGGCAATGACACCGTCCACGTCAAATGCCACTGAGGCCGGATCGATCATTCTAGGCCGCTCTACGGCTCTTCTTCTTCAACCTGGAAATGCGCCGCCGGTAAATCGTTGCCATTTTTTTGTCTTTGGCCTCCAGCGCTGCCTGACGCTCGAGCTTCAGGGCCTGGATTTTTTTCTTAATCGTGAGAACCGCTTTACTGCCGGAGGGGGTCACTTTCTTATCTTCGATGCGGCGGGCCTTTTTAATCGCCTCGAGCAGTTCGGCCTTTTTCATGCCGTGGACACCGCTTATCTCAGGAATCTTTTTTGCCACTTCTCGCAGCTCTACGGCTGTCATTTTGTCCAACGGTTTTTCCTGGGCTTCATTTTCTTTCTCTGCCATTTACGATAACTCTCCTTTCCTTGCCGATTCGAAAGCACAAGCGGAGGCCGGGCAGCCTCCGCTATAAATTTTTGTTCATTTCCAATTGGGGCGAAGCCCCTAAGTTCCATAAACCATATTCTTTGGGCATGTCAATAGCGAATAGCAGCGGTATTTTTCCCGTTTTTACATACGGCGCATACACCGGTCTCGATGAAAATTCTCGTTATTTTATGTCCGTGCCTACGCTGAAGTTTCCGGTTCCCCGGGTCCCGGGGTATTTTTAACTTTTTGGAACAACTTTGTAAATGGCCCCAGCAAATCGATCGGAATCGGAAAAATCGTTGTGGTGTTGTTTTCAGCCGACATTTCAGTGACGGTCTGCAGGTAGCGGAGCTGCAAGGCGGTCGGATGATCTTCAATGATCCGGGAGGCATCAGCCAGTCTGGTGGCCGCCTGATATTCGCCTTCGGCGTTGATGACCTTGGCCCGCCGTTCACGTTCGGCTTCAGCCTGTCGTGCCATCGCCCGCTGCATCTCCTGGGGTAAATCTATGTGTTTCAGTTCGACAGTCGCCACCTTGATGCCCCAGGGATCCGTGTGGGTATCGAGAATTTCCTGCAGTTCGTTGTTTATTTTTTCTCTTTCGGACAGCAGGTCATCAAGCTCGGCCTGACCGCAAACGCTCCGGAGCGTTGTCTGGGCAAGCTGCGACATGGCATAGGAGTAATTTTCAACCTCAACGATCGCCTTGATCGGTTCGATTACGCGGAAATAGATAACAGCGTTTACCTTTACCGAGACATTGTCCCGGGTAATCACATCCTGGGGATCGACATCCATCGCAATCAGGCGCAGGCTGACTTTGACCATTTTATCCACAATCGGAATCAAAATGATCAGCCCCGGGCCCTTGGCCGCTATGACGCGTCCCAGTCTGAAAATGACACCGCGTTGATATTCGTTTAAGACGCGCAGTGCTGTGGAAAGAAAAAATATGACCAGGACAATGATCGCAATTAAAGGGTAAAGAGACATAAGGAGCTCCTTTTCTTCGAATCGGTTTTCATTACTTAAATCGGGTTTTGCCAGTGTGCGGGCCTACCGGGGCAGAATGGTTGTTTCTTATCCGCCGGCGGTTTCATCCAGTGCTTCGACCTCCAGAACCAGGTTTTCCACCTTCACCACCCGCACCTTGGTACCCTCTCCAATCGGTTTTCTGGCGGTTGCCTTCCACAATTCGCCGTGCACGAAAACTTTGCCCTCCGGCTGAAGCGCTGCCTTTACAACACCCACTTCATCGAGCAATCCTCCGGCACCGGTTCTCGGTCTGGATATCTGGGCGCGAAACACCAACCCTGCCACCACAACAAAAAAACCCGAAACCATAAGGATCGTGGGCAGCAGGACCTTCAATGACAGGCGAAATCCCGGACTCCCGGAATCAAAAAGCATCAGCGAACCGAGCAGCAGTGAAACAATTCCGGCAATGCTTAACAGGCCGTAGCTGGTGATTTTCATTTCCATGATGAAAAAGACGATCGCAAGCAGAATCAGTAAAATGCCGGCATAGTTGATGGGCAGCGCCTGGAGGGCAAAAAATGCCAGGACAATACAGATGCCGCCGACAACTCCGGGGAAAATCGCACCGGGATGCGAAAGCTCAAAATACAACCCAGCAAGTCCGATCATCAGCAGAATGTAGGCGATATTCGGATCGCTGATGGTCTTGAGAATCTTCGTTCGATAACCTTCCTTCAGATTTTTTTTGTTCGCCCCCGCCAAATCCAAACGGCCCTTGTCTTTAATCTCGCGCCCGTTGAGCTGGCTGATCAGATCATCGGTATCCCTGGCGATCAAATCGATGATGTTTTCTTTCAAGGCTTCGGTTTCCGTCACGGCCACGCTTTCACGAATGGCTTTTTCGACCCAGTCGGCGTTTCGGCCCCGCTGCTCGGCAACACTTCTTGCGTGCGCCACCATGTCGTTGACGACCTTCTCGGACATGGTCTTGTTTATTTCCTGCCCGCCGGTACCGACCGGATGAGCCGCGCCGATATTCGTCCCCGGCGCCATAGCCGCCACATCGGCGGCCATGGTGATCATTACACCCGCCGAGGCGGCCCTGGCTCCGCCCGGGGCCACGTATACTACCACAGGGACCCTGCTGGCCAGAATCGCTTTTACGATCACGCGCATCGACTCGGCAAGCCCGCCGGGTGTATCAAGCTCAATGATCAGACAGGCCGCACTGTCATCATTTGCTTTCTTGATCCCGGATTTCAAAAAGTCCGCAATCCCCGGCCCGATGGCATCGTTCACTTTGATGATATATATTTCATTTTGTTCGGCTGCCTGTCCGCCGGGCGCACAGATCCACTGGAGTGCTATAAGCAAAACCAGGATGGGTATCACCAGTTTTTTCATATTCAACCTAACCTGCATTATTTCGCTCTTTTAGTACCGGTTTATCCGGGTCAGGGCAGCGGTAGACCCATCGCCTTCATCAACAGTTTCATGTCCGCCCAGACTTCGCGCTTTTTATCCGTGTTGCGAAGCAGATATGCCGGGTGGTAAGTCGGGATCACCCGCAAATCCATAAAATCATACATTCGCCCCCTCAAGCGGGAAATCGGCTCGGTAGTCTCCAGTATCGTCTGCGCCGCAAATTTGCCCAGCGCACACACGAACTCCGGTTTGATGGCTCTCAGCTGACGTCTTAGAAACGGTGAGCAGGTCTCAACCTCATCCGGTTCAGGGTTGCGGTTTCCCGGCGGCCGGCATTTGATGATATTGCAAATGTACACCTGGTCCCGCGTAAGACCGACGGCCTTAATGATTTTTGTCAGCAGCCGGCCGGCTGCACCGACAAACGGTTCACCCTGCTGATCCTCATCAAAGCCCGGTCCCTCGCCAACGAAAACCAATCGCGCTCCGGGGCTTCCGGCACCGAATACGATGTTCTTTCGCCCGGCAGACAGCCCGCAGCGCCGGCAATCCCCCAGATCCCGGCGAATATCTTCCAGTGTCTCTTTGACACCGACCGGTGTTTTGCCCCAACTCTCCAGAGTTTCCAGACAGCGGGCCGAGCAATCAAATCCATCCCAGCCGCTTCGCGCAATATAGCGCAAGGCCTCTTCTATTTCATCGATGGCTTGAACGGCTGCCTGGTTTTTATTTTTCATCCATCCGTCACTTTTTCAAGAATTCTATCCAGCAATATATGTGCGACGGCTTCCTTGTCCATTTCCGGTATGATCTCACGTTTACCGTCCCGGAAAAAGAGGGTCACCCGGTTGGTGTCCGATCCGAATCCGGCGTTCGGTTTTCCGATCAGGTTTCCGGCAATGATATCAAGGTTTTTCCCGGCCAGTTTTGTTGCGGCGTTTTGGTCAAGCGCTTCTGTTTCCGCGGCAAAACCAACCAGAATCTGACCTGTTTTTTTTCGTTTCCCCAACTCTTTGAGTATGTCCCGGGTTTTCTCAAGCTGGATGGTCATTGCCGCACGATCCTTTTTCAATTTGTGGTCGGCCTGGATTTTGGGCCGAAAATCTGAAACAGCGGCCGTTTTGATAATGATATCACTGCCATCTACAAATTGGAACACCGCATCCGCCATCTCTTCAGCCGTGTGCACCCTTATTACGTTGACGTTCAGCGGCTCTGCCAGCGATGAAGGACCGGTTATCAGTGATACGATCGCCCCCCGGCTCTCGGCCGCCTTTGCCACGGCATAGCCCATCTTGCCGGTGGATGGATTGCTGATGTACCGCACCGGGTCGATGGTTTCCCGTGTCGGCCCGGCGGTGACGAGCACGCGCCTGTTCATCAGGTCCTTGGGCATCAGACGGCTCAACAGGCGATCCAGTATTTCTTCCGGCTCCGGCAGGCGCCCCGGCCCGGTGGTACCGCATGCCAGTTCCCCGGCTCCCGGTTCAATAATAAAATAGCCGTCATTTCCTAAAGTTTCAAGGTTACGCTGAACGGCCTTGCTCTGATACATATTCGTGTTCATGGACGGGCAGAGTACAACAGGCGCGGTAACCGCCATCATAAAGGTGCTCAGGGCATCGTCTGCAATTCCGTTTGCCAGTTTTCCGATGATGTTTGCCGTCGCCGGAGCGATGACGACGGCATCGGCTTCAGTGGCCCAGTCAATGTGTTTGATGGAGGCTTCAGTGCCTTTATCAAAAAGGCTGGTGCAGACCGGTGTACCGGAAAGAGCCTCAAATGTCATCCGGCCGACAAACTCCAGTGCATTTTGGGTCATTATGACGCGCACGGCAGCTTTTTGCCCGGTAAGCAACCTTAACAGCTCAACGCTTTTGTAGGCGGCGATGCCGCCGCATACACCCAGAACGATATTTTTGTCTTTAATTCCGTAAGTCATTTCCTTCTATATTATAAAGTCTTCGCTGACAGTTCATTACTTCAACAGACCACCGGCTGATTCCGCTGTCGTGGGGGCAACCCATATCTTTACGTGCGTCTTGTAGGTTCCTTCAGTGATACCAATCACACACCAGCGGTTTTCCTTCTGGAAAAGCATCATGGCCCGCTGTGATTTAAATTCACTGATCAACCGCCAGTTGTCCTTGCGCATGTTTTTTTCAAAAAACTCTATCAGGGACCCGAAATCGACCCTGCCTTTCAATGCAAGTAACCCGACAGTAAATCCGGCTGTTTGATAGACAAAAGAATCACCCTGATCGATTTTTAATTCACTGGGGACGAGTACGTCATCAAATTCATAATATACCGGCTTGTTTTTTTCCGCTTCAGTGGCGGTGGTGGTTGCGGCTGCCTCTGATGAACTTTTTTCATCTTTTGATAAAGCCGCACATCCGGAAGTGATCAGCAACAGAAGAATTACAATCCAGATGCATCCCCGGAACTTTTTCCCTTGATTTGCGCCTGTCATATCCAACCTCCTTGTATGAAAAGGTTTAAGCTGAATTACCATAATATATTAATGTTTGTGATATTCGTCAAATAGCGGATTCAGTCAGAGATAAGATACGGATACGAACTCTATCCAGGATAGTGTTGTGTCCTTTCTGTAATTTACAAAACTCGGATGGATATAATTGATCTTCCTATTCCAACAAGCAGCCAATTAAAATCCAAATAACAAAACTCAAATTCCAAACAAATCTCAAAATACAATGACTCAAATTCTAAACTTGTTTGAATCATTGAAAATTTGAATTTGGATATTGTTTGTTATTTGTTAATTGGTGCTTGGAATTTTATCAATCATGGACGCTACTGTACTTAGATATCCTGTACTATTTTTTGATTATATTTATGGGACACAACACTAGCGGGCCATGCCATTGACGATTAACTGTTTGAAGTAGTCTATCGTGCGACGCAGGCCCTCCTCCAGGCCGGCTTTGGGCTCCCATCCCAGCTGATTCCTGGCGAGCGTGATATCCGGCTGCCGCTGCATGGGATCGTCCTGTGGAAGAGGCTTGAAGACAATTTTTGATTTCGCCCCGATGATCTCCAGTACTTTTTGCGCCAGTTCAACAATACTGTACTCACCGGGATTGCCTAAGTTCACCGGGCCGGTGAAATCATCAGGGCTGTCCATCATCCGGATCAGGCCGTCGATCAGGTCATCCACATAACAGAAAGAGCGGGTTTGATTGCCTTCACCGTATACAGTGATATCCCGGCCGGACAGCGCCTGCATAATAAAATTGCTGATCACCCGGCCGTCATTGGGATGCATGCGCGGGCCATAGGTATTGAAAATACGAGCGACCTTAATATTGAGTCCGTGCTGGCGATGGTAATCAAAAAAAAGCGTTTCAGCACAGCGTTTCCCCTCGTCATAGCATGACCGCGGCCCGATGGTATTCACATTGCCCCAGTAATCTTCCGTTTGTGGGTGGACGGTGGGATCACCATAAACTTCCGAGGTCGAGGCCTGAAGGATCCTGGCCTTCAGCCTTTTGGCCAGTCCGAGCATGTTGATCGAACCGTGAACGTTGACTTTCGTGGTCTGCACCGGATCATTCTGATAATGGATCGGTGATGCCGGACAGGCCAGATTGTAAATCTCATCCACCTCCAGGTACAGCGGAAAGGTAATATCGTGGCGCATTAATTCAAAATAGGGGTCCTCCAGCAGGTGGACGATGTTGCGTTTGGTGCCGGTATAAAAATTATCGACACAAACAACATCGCAGCCCTCTTTCAGCAGCCGCTCGCACAGGAATGAACCGAGAAAACCGGCCCCTCCCGTAACCAGTACTCTTTTACGTAAGTGCATGTTATTTGACTCTTTTGTCTGGTCGGTGTATTTGACGGGGTCAGACATCCGTAACAGTTACGGCTGTATCTGAACCGGCCGTTAACCCGAACATTTCATGAAAATTTTTATGCAAATTCATTTTCTTAAAAATATTCAAAGCCTTGAAACCGGTTTGAGTTGAATTTTTCAGGTGGCACTTTGTACCGGGCTCATTTTAACAGTTCTCTGATCAGCGTAAAAGTTTTCACCCTGCGGGCGAGCCCGAGGCGTCCATTTGCTGCGTTATCAGGGGCTTGCGGATAAGTACAGCTGCGTCCCTGAATGCCTTGCAAATGAACGCCTCGAACTCGTGAAATATCCGGGTTTATCAGCTTGCTATTAATAGCATAAAAGTCGGTGGTGTTCAAAGAAATACCTATAATTTAATCATATTCTCAAAAGATGCGCGATGGCTTCCGGAGGATTCGATAATGCGCGTAATTGACAGCCATATTCACTGCGGTGTGCAAAATGTCAATCAGCCATTTGGACAGATAGCGCCGCTGTTGAAACAGGCCGATGTTCATTCCGCCTGTCTTTTCGCACCGGTTGAGGACATTTACTACCGTTACACCGATAGCTTTGATGATAACGAACAATGGAAGGCCTGTCGGCGGCGGGCACATGATTACCTTCTGGAGCTGTCACGGCGTGAAAACGGTATTTTCGCGTATTATTTCGTATGGAACGATTTTATTGTCGAAGATCTCGATAAACCGTTTGCAGGCATAAAGTGGCACCACCACGCAGGGGAACCTTCCTACCATTATTCCGATCCCCGATGCACCGAAATGACCGACGCCATATGTCGGAAAAATCTCCCGATTGTTCTTGAAGAAACTTTTGACCGGACCCTCAAGTTTATCGAGCAGATATCAGGCAGAACACCGGTGATTATCCCCCATCTGGGGTTGTTGAACGGTGGATTCGAGCGCCTGCATGCCGCGGGCGTATGGGAGGCAGCCAATGTTTACGCCGACACAGCGCTGGCCGGTATTGTGGAGATCAATACGTTTCTTGAAAAATACGGTGCTGACCGACTTATCTTCGGCAGCGACTACCCCTTCGGTCATCCGGGTTCCCAGCTTGACCGCCTTCGATCAATGGGAATTGCAGACAGTGATCTTGAAAAAATCTGTGCCGGAAATATTATGGGTTTAATCAGGCAATAATCCGGGACGCTATACTATTCAGGTGCACCCATCGCAATTCCCAGATCCAGCGCTTTGCGGTTCATCTCAAGAAATCCGGACGGAATCCGGGTTTCCAGCACTTTCATAATCGAGTCGGGATGTACGAGGCGGGTCAGACTTACCACCGCTCCCAGCATGCAGATATTAAACACGATCGGTTTGCCAATCTGCTCCAGTACCGTCCGGTACATGGGCAGTTCCACCTGACGGGCATCAACTTTTTTTTCTATCTTAACAAAGCGGGTGTCCGTTATCAACAGGCCGCCGGGTCGTATGATCGGATAATAATCGTTGTATGCCGTTTGCGTGAGGCACACCAGTACATTGGGTTGTAGGACCTTGGGGTAGTGTATGGTGGAATCGGCGATAACCACGTCACTGCGGGTGGAACCGCCTCTGGCAGCCGCACCGTAGGACTGGGACTGAACCGCATTGAGATGATCATATATTACAGCCGCTTCGGCCAATATGATGGCCGCGGTAATAACCCCCTGGCCGCCGGAACCGGAAAACACCATTCTACATCTTTCCATGACTATCGACCTTTCATCGCCCTTTCGACCATCTTTTCGTACTCTTTGCAGTATTCCGGTCGTTCCTTCTGCACAAAAATTCCCCGTTCGATCAGGTCCGGATTTTCCTGCTTGGCTTTGGAGCCGATGGGAGTGGTGACCTCTTTATACCGCTTCATCATATCCACGGCACTGCCCTCTTTGTTCTTTCTTCCAAAATGGGTCGGGCATTGAGACAGTATCTCCACCACGGCAAAACCTTCATGCAGAATGGCCTGTTTGATATAATCGGTAATCTGTTTGACATGGTAGGTGGTCGTGCGCGCCACAAACGTGGCACCCGCAGCTTTTGACAATTCCACCACATCGAAACTGGGATCAATGCTGGAAAACGGCGCGGTGGTTGCGGTGATATCCGGTCCGGAAAGTGGTGAAAACTGTCCGCCCGTCATACCGTATATGCGATTGTTCATAACGATGGCCGTGATATCGATGTTGCGGCGGGCGGCATGGATAAAATGGTTGCCGCCGATGGCCAGGGCATCCCCGTCTCCCATCGGGACAATCAGATTCAGCTCCGGCCGGCTCATCTTTACGCCGGTGGCAAATGCCAGTGCACGGCCGTGAATGGTGTGCAGGGTATGAAAGTCTATGTAACCGGAAATTCGGGCCGAACATCCGATCCCGGAAACCATAACGATTTCGTTTCGGCTCATTCCCAGCTGCTCGACGGCCCTGAGCAGGCCGTTCAGCACGGTCCCGTGACCGCAGCCCGGGCACCAGATATGCGGAAAAAACCTTTCCCTGAGATAATCTTTGATGGCCATCGATTATACTCCTTTTCCCTGTATCAATCGCAGAATATTTAAAATATCCACCGGGGCAATAAAGACACCGTCAATGCGGTTGGCGAGAAACACCTTTTCAGAATCACTAACGGCCATCTTTACGGACTGCATGACCTGGCCCATGTTTAATTCCACGACAATAACCGCCCGGGCGCTTTCACATTTTTCTCGCACAATGTCACCCGGAAACGGCCACAGGGTTTGCAGTTCCAGCAGACCGAGTCGCTCGCCTCTGAATCTGCGGTCTTTTACTAAATGAAGGGCGCTGCGTGCGGCAGAACCGTATGATACAAGAATATACTCCGCATCATCTAGAAAATATTCCTTGTACATGGCCAATTTATTGACCCGATTTTCGAGTTTATCCACCAGGTGGTGGGTCAGACCGTGCACCACGCTTGGTTTGGTTGAAGGAAAACCCCACATGTCATGATAGAGGCCGGTGACATTGAAACGGTGCACACCGCCAAAGTCGGACATGGGAAGCCGGCCGTCTTCCCGCGGCAGGTACGGATGATAATCCACGCCTTCTTTGACGGAGGTTTTCAGTCTTTCCACCAGGGGCAGTTCACCTTTTTCCGGGATGACCAGCCGCTCACGCATGTGACCCACCACCTCGTCAAAAAGAAGAATCACCGGTGTACGGTAGGTCTCCGCCAGGTTAAAGGCGGTTACGGTGACTTCAAATACATCCTGGTGCCCGGAAGCCGTCAGGGCGATGATGGCATGGTCCCCGTGGGTGCCCCAACGGGCCTGGTTCACGTCCCCTTGACTGCCGTGGGTCGGAATTCCGGTGGAGGGGCCGCCCCGCATCACGTTCACGATAACGCACGGGATTTCCGCCATGACCGCATATCCGAGCGCTTCCTGCATAAGGGAAAACCCCGGTCCGCTGGTGGCGGTCAGCACCTTATGCCCGGTGAGAGAGGCACCGATAATGGCACACAGAGAGGCGATTTCATCTTCCATCTGAATGAATTTTCCGCCGATCTGCGGCAGCCGTTTGGCCATATGTTCCGCAATCTCCGTAGAGGGGGTGATGGGATAACCGGCAAAAAAGGTCACCCCGGCGTACAGTGCGCCTTCCACACAGGCTTCGTTTCCCTGGACAAATTTTACCTTTTTGCTCATCGTAACGCCCTATTCGGTTTCGATTTCTATTGCCAGATCCGGACACCGGAGTTCACACAGTTTGCAGCAGATACAATCCTTCGGACGCGCGGCAACGACCTTGTCCGAATCATTGAGCTCCAGCACTTTTTTGGGGCAAAACTCCACGCATATACCGCAGCCCTTGCACCAGTCCTGATCTATATGGTGCTGCTTGAGTTTCGGTTTTGCCATAACGGGTACCTTTCGATGTCAGATATGCACGGTTGGTCGGTATTGCTTCACCTGGTTATGTCGGCACAGCGATCGAGCGCATTCCTATGGACCAATTCGGTGTTGATTGTCAACGAATTCGTGACGGTGGTGTTTCAATAGTGATATTCGCTAAAAATGTCAAGGACAGCTTAAGGAAAATAACCATAATCGTTGACAAAATCAAGAATGTCGCCCGTCGGTAAAAGCTCGTTATCCTGGAGAAGCATTTGGTGGATATACAAGACCTTTGACAAAACACCCCGATTTGAAATAAAATATAAAGATTGATTTTTTTTGCATGTATAGGATGGGATGCCGGATTGAAAAAGCCACTTACAATAATTTCCACCGCGGTGTTTCTTTTCCTGCTGGTTCTCTTCGGTGCCTACCTGGACCTTGTAATATACAGTGACCGGTCGGCGGGCAACGACCCCGGGAAAAAGATGATCACCGTTAAGCGGGGGCAGAATTTAGCCGTCA
>DAOVBC010000131.1 GCA_030670715.1 Deltaproteobacteria bacterium
TTATACGTCATCGTATATAAAAATACGTATACTTGGCGATAGAAATCCCCCGACTCCTGAAGTATTTATTCGTAAAGCGACAATTGCCATTGACATTAAAAAATACGTGCGGTAATTTACGCATGCCAAAAAGCAATGCCCACTTATTTTAGGTGGTTATGGCTTTTTTTGGTTTAGATACATAGCGGGAGTGATGGTTTTTTTATTTTCAGGCATTAATTCGCAACATGAAAGGAAGGATTAAAAAGTGGAAATCGTTGTATTACTAAAGCAGGTTCCCGACACGGAATCGATGATCAGTGTTGCTGATGACGGCGTGTCCATCAAAACGGTTGATCTTAAGTGGGTGATCAATCCTTACGATGAGTTCGCTGTCGAAGAAGCGCTTCAAATTAGAGATGCCGACAGTGGTAAGGTGACCATTCTGACCGTCGGGTCGGACAAAGCGACCGCGGCAATCCGGACCGCTCTGGCAATGGGCGCAGACGAGGGCGTTCTGATAAATGATCCGGCGATTGAAGGCTGTGACGGACTGGGTATTGCACGTATTCTGGCTGCAGCTCTCAAGGATATTCCCTATGACCTGATTATTGCCGGACAGCGGGCGGTTGACGATGACAACTTCCTGGTGGGTACGGCCGTGGCCGAATATCTGGGTATTCCCAACATTTCAATGGTGAACAAACAGGAGATTGCGGACGGCAAGATTAAGTGCCGGCAAACCATAGAGGGGGGCACTGTGGTGCTCGAAGCGCCTTTGCCTGCTCTGTTTACGACGCAGCGCGGGTTGAACGAGCCGCGTTATGCATCCCTGCCGGGGATCATGAAAGCCAAAAAGAAACCGCTGGCAACCAAGACTCTGGCTGACATCGGGTTGGATGCGTCAGCCGTTGCAGATCCGGGAGCAAAGATAGTTTCCATGCAGCCGCCGCCGGCAAGACAGGGCGGAAGAATTATCGAGGGCGAAACAGCCCAGGAGAAAGTGACAGAGCTTGTCAAACTGCTCAGTGAAGAAGCAAAAGTTGTATAATAAAGATATCTGAAACTCGAAACGCGGGAGTACGGAGATAGATATGAGTGTCTTAGCAATAGCAGAACAAAGAGATGGGGAATTTCGAAAAGTAACTTACGAGGCCCTAAGTGAAGGAAGGCGAATCGCAGATGAGCTGGGGACCGACCTTGCAGCGGTCGTTTTGGGCTCGGGTGTCGAGGGTGCGGCCGGCGATCTCGGAAAATACGGCGCGGATAAAGTTCTGGTTGCCGACAATCCGGCGCTGGTCGAGTATTTAACCGACCTGTACACCAATGTCGTCGCCGGGGTCATCGAAAAGGAGGCGCCGGACGTTGTTGTCCTTGGGGCCTCAACCCAGGGCAAGGACCTGGCGACAAGGGTGACGGCGCGATTGAATGCCGGCCTGGCGATGGATTGTGTGGCCGTAAAGGTTGAAGGCGGGAATGTCATTGCAACCCGGCCGATTTACGGCGGCAAGGTTCTGGCGGACGTGGCTCTGAACGGCAAGCCCCAGATCGTTGCCATCCGTCCCAATGCCATGAGTATTGCTGAAACCGCCAAAGCCGGGACAGTTGAAAAAATTGAGGTCGATCCCGGAGACGGCCGGCTGCAGTTTGTTGAGAAAAAGCTGGAAACCGAAAAGGTCGAACTGACGGAAGCGGATGTCATCGTATCCGGCGGCAGAGGAATGGGTGGAACGGATTATACCTTGGTCGAACAGCTGGCAGACCTTCTCGGGGGTGCGGTCGGTGCATCGCGGTCGGCGGTTGACGAGGGATGGCGGCCCCATTCGGACCAGGTGGGGCAAACCGGGAAGGTGGTTTCGCCCAATCTTTACATCGCCTGCGGAATATCCGGAGCCATTCAGCACCTGGCGGGCATGTCGTCATCAAAAGTGATCGTCGCTATCAACAAAGATCCGGATGCGCCGATATTTTCCAAAGCAGATTACGGGATTGTGGGAGACCTGTTCGAGATCGTACCACTGCTTACAGAGGAAGTGAAAAAAATAAAGGGCTAATATACGCATGGCGCAAAGCGTAAAGCGCATAGAGCATGGCGCAGAGCGCATAGCGTAACGTGCATCCACCGCCCCGGCCTGCCATAGCCTATTATGGCGGACAGGTGGCGGGGCAAGTGGCGCGAAGTGAACAAATATTGAGCGAATAAAGGCTGCCTGGATTGCTCGGGCAGCCTTTTGATTTTTTATTAAAATAGATTTACATCAATGATCCAGTATCAAGAATCGAGATTTGTACCGAGCATCCAGTATCGAAAATCGAGTATCCAGCACCCAGTATCCAGAATCTTTCTCTCAGATGCCACCTGTGGTTGTATTCGATAAATTTGCCTGTAATTTATTGTAACTGTCGAATTTAACACTCCCATGAAAATATTCCTTTCCAGCCTGGGATGCGCCAGGAACCTGATCGACAGCGAGATAATGCTGGGCCGGCTTAAAACAGCCGGTGCCGCATTCGTAGATGACCCGACTGACGCCGAGGTGATCATTGTAAATACCTGCAGCTTTATCGAATCGGCTGCCGATGAATCCATCGATACCATTTTTGAACTGGCAAAGTGCAAAGAAAATGGCAACTGCCGGCGTCTGATCGTCACCGGCTGTCTGCCCGAACGCTACCGGGAAGACATCGTCCGGGTCATGCCGGAGGTGGATCTCTTTTTAGGGACCGGTGCTTTTGACAGAATTGTCAGCGCGGTGGACGGCTGCCCGGACACGTCCAGATGTATCCTGCCGGATCCGGATTTGCTTGTTCCCTCAGGTGCCGGCGACCCCCGGGTCCAGACCACCGCCCATATGGCTTACCTGAAGATCGCGGAAGGCTGCAGCAAGCACTGCACCTATTGCATTATTCCCCGATTGCGCGGCAGGCAGAAAAGTCGATCTATCGCAGATATTATCACTGAGGCACGGCACCTGGTTCAAAACGGTGTAAAGGAACTGGTGCTGGTAGCCCAGGACACCACCGCATATGGTAAAGATCGGGGGGACTCAAGCGACCTTTCAAAGCTTCTGCAGAGCCTTGCGGAAATCCCGCCGCATCCGGAACCCTGTGCCGGCAGTGGGCCGGCAGCCGAACCATTCTGGATCAGATATTTATACGGGCACCCGGAAAGTATTGATGATTCGGTGATCAGAACTGTTGCGAATTATGCAAATATATGTTCATATTTTGATATTCCGATTCAACATGCCGGCAATACCGTTCTAAAGAAAATGGGCCGACACTATTCACGGGATGATCTGCACCGTTTGATCGATCGTATCCGGACAACGCTGCCCGGGGCTGCAATCCGGACGACCGTTATTGTCGGTTTTCCGGGAGAAACCGACAAGGAGTTTGACGAATTGATCAAATTCATTGAAGACGTCCGCTTCAACCATCTGGGATGCTTTGTCTATTCCGATTCTGAAGATTTGCCGTCTCACAGGCTCCCCGGTCACGTACCGCAAGCAGTGGCAAAGGAGCGTTACGATGCGCTGATGTCCAGCCAGGCGAACATATCACTAGGTCACAACCGGAGTTTCACCGGCAAAACGGTTCGGGTGCTGGTGGAAGAGCGCAGTGAAGAAGGGTTGTTCTCCGGCCGTACGGCGCTGCAGGCACCGGAAGTAGACGGGATGACCTATATTCGTGCAAAACTGCTGCAAACCGGCTGTATGACGGATGTAAGGATTACGGATGCGCTTGAATATGATCTCGTAGGAGAAGCCGTATGAATGAAGACCTGAAGCAGAAGATTCTTTCCAGGGTCAAAGATGATCTGGTGAAAATCGAAACGGCGCTTGCCGAAAACCTGGATCCCTATTATGATCTGGTCGCCGATATCGCGCGCCACATACTGTTCAGCGGCGGCAAGCGGCTCAGGCCCCTGTTGACGATTCTTTGCGCCAGGCTTTGCGGCTACAATGGCGACAATACCGAAAAATTTTCCACCATATTTGAATACCTGCATGCGGCCACCCTCTTGCACGATGACTTGGTGGACGGCGCGACGATGCGAAGGGGCAGGCCGGTGGCCCATTCCGTCTGGGACAATCCCACAGCCGTACTTGTAGGAGACTTTTTACTCGCCCGCTCGCTCAGTATTGCTTCTGAAACCGGAAAAACCCGGATTATCAAGGTTATTGCAGGAATAACCGAAAACATGTCCCAGGGAGAAATTCAGCAGTTATATCGCAAAGGAGCGATTGATCTTTCCGAGGAAGAATACCTGGAGGTGATCCGACGCAAGACCGCAGTCCTGTTTCAGGGAGCCTGCCGGGTCAGTGCGATTCTTGCAGATGTGCCCGGGAATAAGGAAACAGCGCTTTCCGATTTCGGCCTGCATCTCGGACTTGCATTTCAAATGGCGGATGATCTTCTGGATTATACCGTTGACAGCGCGGCCCTGGGGAAGCTGGTGGGGGCCGATCTGCGTGAAGGAAAATTAACCCTGCCGGTTATTTACGCGTTAAACCGGGCAAATGACGGCGACCGGGAGCGGATGATCCGGATCATTCAAAATGAAGATTTTTCGACGGAAGAATTTGAAAGCCTGATCACCCTGCTGCATAAGTACGAGGGGATCGATTACACCAGAAAAACGGCGGCCGGGCACATCCAACGGGCCAGACAGGCCATCTCCATTTTCGAGGATTCGCAGGCAAAGGAAATTTTACTGGATATCGCCGACTATGCACTGGCTCGCAAGATGTAATTGTGATAAAAGGTGGGTGCTGATAAATTATATCCGTAAGTAGTGGAGTAATGGAAGGGTCAAGGGGTGCATCGTTAGAGCCATGTTTCGAGTTGCGGGTTACGAGTTACGGGTTACGGGTTGCGAGTTTCGAGTTGCGGGTTACGAGTTGCGAGTTAACTTATGAGCCTGTTTTATGGAAACCCGCAAGAAGCGGTAATCTAAGATAACACCTCAATAATTTTGTCCTGTGGAAATCTCCCTAGGCGTGTCACCTGCGACGACATTTCGTAGAGCGGATCCAGTATCCAGTATCGAGTATCCAGGATCGCGAATCTTCTATGGATTATTGCAGAGGTGACAAAAAAACCAAATTCATAACGATATTAAGGTTTCTTAAAGGCAATAAGGAGCAATAGCCATGTTTGCATTTATACCGCTTTCCATAATTATGTTCCGAAATACGGAATTGCGGTATAAGTGGTTGCAGAAAAAAAACGTTGGAATACCGGAACGTTTTTTTGACAACCACTATACCGGCCGGGTCCGCACACCACAATATATCATTTTACTGCTTACCGTATTGATGGTTTTTTCGAGCCTCCCGGCACTTGAGGCCAAAACCGCTTCGAATACGTACGTGGTGGTCGGTACCGGGATCATTTACAAAGAGAATATCACCGCCGCAAGACAGCAGGCCATCGCCAACAGCCTGGTGTCGGCGGTAGGGCTGGTTTCGGCCGATCTGCTCTCGGTGGATGTTTTGATCACCAATTATGAGAAGTTAAACGAGATTCTCTACGATCGCACCAACAAATTTATCCAGGGTTATAGGGTTCTAACGGAGTCGGCATTCGGCAATCAATATCGCGTCATGGTTCAGGCAACCGTATCGCGCAGCAGCGTCAAAAACAAGCTGACCCGGGCCGGAATTTTACAGGCCCAAAAAAGAATGCCAAGGGTCCTATTTTTCATTGCCCAGCAGGACCTTGAGAGTGATGCTCCCATCTTTTGGTGGGGCAGCGGCATGTCTTTTACTAAACCGGTGGCGGAACAGGTCATGGCTGAAACGATGCGGGAAAGGGGATTTCGAATAATCGAGCATGGCCGCCGGGTTCAAAGCATGGCTCACAAAGCGCTGGCCGATTCACCGGATATAACCGGCGAGGAAGCGATTAATATAGGTAAAGCCCTGAACGCTGATGTTGTGGTCATCGGCAGGGCGATCGCGGATAATGCTACCAACACCATGGGCAGCGGCTTGCGGTCATTTATGGGCACGATCGATACCCTCGCCTTCAGGACCAAAACCGGTGACCAGATCGCATCGGTGGCCCGTAACGCCGTGACCGCCAATATGGATGATGTTGCCGGAGGCCGTGACGCCCTCCGGGGTGCTGCAAGCCTGACGGGTGATGAACTGGGGAATCAGATAGCCGCCGCCTGGCAAAAAGAAGGCCTTGAAGCCGATAAAATCGAGATTCAGTTGACTGGAACGAAGAATCTGGCCAATTTCGTCATGTTTCGCCGGATGCTGAACACCATCAAGGGTGTAGAGGGGGTGCAGGTCAAAGAGCTCAAGGCGGACCACGCGACACTGAATGTCGACTACAAGGGCAAAACCAGAAAGCTGGCCGATGCGCTGATGCTGAACGCCTTTGAGACATTCGGCATCAACATTTATGAAGTGGCGGAAGACAGCCTCAAAATCCAGCTGATCTCTAGTACGCCGTCGGCAGAGCGGGCGCAATAGATAGAAATAGATAATAGTCTCTTTATAGCGAAAGTATAATCATCCCGGACAATTGCGGGAATTTGAGCGCCCGCTGATCGTCCCGCATAGCGGGACTGGAGGATCTCCGCCGCGGCGGATTGAGGAGCTCCGCCTGCTTGCCCCGTGAAATGTGAAACCTATTTCACTG
>DAOVBC010000143.1 GCA_030670715.1 Deltaproteobacteria bacterium
GTTTCTTCCCCTCACCGATTCATTAAGCCAAGGAAGGTGATAGAGTGAAAGAGGAAGCGGGTGTGCAAATTGAAGAAAAACACGATGTATTGACACAAATACGGGAGATGGTTCAGGCCTGCATTCAGTGCGGTACCTGCACCGGTTCGTGTCCTAATGAGTTTGCCATGGATGTCACGCCGCGCCGGTTGTGGCGTATGGTTCTGATGGGCCGGGAGGAAGAAATATTTCACAGTAAAACTTTCAGCCTGTGCTCTTCCTGTTATTACTGCACCCTGCGTTGCCCCCGCGGGCTGCCGTTGACCGAAGCCATGGGCGCACTCAAACAGATCGCCGCAAAACAGGGGCTGGCTAAATACAGGCAGAGCTGTCTCTTCTACCAGAATTTTATGGAAAGTGTTCGCCGTCACGGGCGGGTCAGAGAGATGGAATTTATGACGCTCTATTTCTCTGCCATGAAAAATCCCACGCTGCCGTTTCGATTTGCACCGCTGGGGATGAAGCTGATGCGAAAAGGCAAGGTTCACATCCAGATTCCGTCCAGGGGAAAAGGCGCGCTGAACGGGATCTTTCGCAAAGCAAAGGAACTGGAGGCCAGACGATGAAATATCTTTACTACCCGGGATGTTCTTTGGAGGGTACGGCCCGTGAATACGACATTTCCACCCGCGAATTTATGAAAGCCATGGGGGCAGAGCTGATCGACATTGAAGACTGGACCTGCTGCGGCGCCAGTGCTGCCGAAGCAACGAGCTACTACCTGTCGCTGGCACTTCCGGCCCGCAATATGGCGCTTGCGGAACAGATGAACGGGGTGAATGAAATCCTGGTTCCATGCAGCGCCTGTTACCTGAATCTGAAAATCGTGGAGGAAAAGATCAAGAAAGACCCGGATCTGTATGCTGATATCAACGCCATCCTGCGCGAAGACGATCTCCGGCTCATGGGACGGATGCGGGTGCGGCACCTTCTGGATGTGGTGACCCGGGACGTGGGCCCGGAGGGCATTCGCAGCAAATTGACCGATCCGCTAATAGGGCTTTCCATCGCTCCATACTATGGCTGCCAGTGTTTGCGGCCTTACACGGTTTTCGATGACCCTGAAATGCCGCGCTCCATGGAACCTGTCATCGAGGCCGCAGGGGCGACCGTTCACCGGTGGGACATGGGGGGCAAATGTTGCGGTGCTTCGCACATGAACACCAAACCGGAAGTGGGGATGGAGCTGGTAAGAGCAATACTCGAGCAAGCCCGGGGAGCGGATGCGATCGCGACGGTTTGTCCGATGTGTCAGATGAACCTGGAGGCTTATCAGCGGAAAATATCGCGATTGTACAATGAAGATTTGTCGATCTCTGTTCTTTACCTGCCGCAGCTGCTCGGACTGGCCATCGGCCTGTCCGAGCGGCAGCTGCGACTGGACTTGAACCTGGCCATTACCGCCGGCTTTCGTAAAAAGCTGCAGCGTACCGAATCGGCGGCAGCGTAAGTAGATATCAAGTTCCCGTTTCGGCGTTAATTGCTTTAAAGAATGGTTTGCGGTATTTAAATAGAGTAGCTATGATCCGGCATTAAGAATAACCACAAAGACACAAAGGTATAGTTATAAAACATGTTAAACCCAATTCAATATCTGCGGCACAGTCTTGGCTCCAAACTGATCATTGCGGTGGGATTGACACTGCTTCTCACAATATCTGCCTGGTCCTATTTTAACATCAGGTATCAGAAGCAAAGGTTGATGGACAATATCCTGGCCGGAACCGACCGATTGTCCAATACGATCAGACAGGGCGCCCATTATGCCATGATGCTCAATTCAAGGGACGATATTAATCAGATTATCAATAATATTGCCAAACAACCCGAAATCGAGAACATCCGCATTTACAATAAAGCGGGCCAGATAAAATTCACCAACTGGGAAGCGGAGGTCGATAAAATCACCAACATCAAGGCCGAGGCATGCGATATCTGTCACAAGACCGATCCGCCGCAGGTCAGGCTGGGCCTTTCAGTTCGCACCCGCATTTTCAAATCTCCCGAGGGGTACAATCTTCTGGGTATCATCGCGCCGATTTACAATGAGCCTGGATGTTCAACGGACAGCTGTCACGTCCACCCGGAGGACAAAAAAATTCTGGGCGCCCTGGATGTGGTGGTTTCGCTGGCAGCCAGCGACAGAGAAATTCTGCTGGCGGAAAAAGGGATCATCGGTCTGGCCGCGTTTGTTTTTCTTTTGACCTCAACTATCATATTTGTTTTTGTTCTCGGTTTTGTCAACCGGCCGATTCAAAAATTGATTGACGAGACCCGATCGATTGCCAGGGGCGAGAAATTCAAATCGGTGGAGATCGATCGGGATGATGAGATGGGCCAGCTTGCCGCTGCCATCAACAAGATGGGAAAGGAAATCGGTGAAAAGCAGGCAGAGCTGAATAGACAGAGAGATGAATACCAGGATTTATTCGAGCGGGTGCCATGCATCATTTCGGTGCAGGACAAGAACTATAAACTGGTTAAGTATAACCGCAAGTTTTCGGAAAAGTTTGACCCCCGGCCGGGAGATTTTTGTTATCGGGCCTACAAAGGCCGAGATGAAAAATGTCCCAATTGCCCGGTGGAAAAAACGTTTATAGACGGCGCGTCGCATTACAGCGAGGAGAGTGGTCTTAATAAAGACGGAACAGTCGCCCACTGGATCGTCAGGACATCACCCATCAAAAACACCGACGGTGAAATTGTGGCCGCCATGGAGATGAGCCTTGACATCACCCCCCGAAAGCAGCTCGAAGAAAAACTGGAGCTGTCGGAGCAGAAGTACCATGCTATTTTCAACAATATACCCAACCCGGTGTTTGTTCTCGATCGTGATACTCTGGAAGTACTCGACTGCAATGAGAGCGTGACAGCAGTCTACGGGTATACCCAGGATGAGATGATTCAACGATCCTTCCTGGACCTGTGCCGGGAGCCGGAAAAGCACGATTCAGCCAGGCGATTAAGAGAGGCCAACACTATTAACCAGGTAAAGCACATTGATAAAAAGGGTAACGACATATATGTCGACATCTGGGTGTCACCTTCCGAGTACCCCGGGAAAAAAGTGCTTCTGGTAACCACCAGCGACATCACCCAGCGGCTCGAGACCGAACAGCAACTCATTCAGGCCAGCAAAATGGCGACCTTGGGTGAGATGGCCACCGGCGTTGCCCATGAACTGAACCAGCCCCTTTCAGTTATCAAGACCGCCAGCAGTTTCTTTGTTAAAAAGATCAACCAGGACGAGGAAATAGTAAAAGATACGCTTCACAAAATGCTGACGAAAATCGATAGCAACGTAGATCGGGCATCTAAAATTATCAATCACATGCGCCAGTTTGCACGCAAATCCGAAATAGATCTGGTAAAAGTCCATATAAACGAAGTGCTGGAACGGGCCTTTGAGATCTTCAGCCAGCAGCTGAAAGTCAGGGGCATCGATGTCGTGTGGGACATTCAAGACGGATTACCCAAAATTATGGCTGAACCGGGTCGACTGGAACAGGTGTTTATCAATCTTCTCATCAATGCGCGGGATGCAATAGAGGAAAAATGGGCGGCAAGAGGGCGCGATACCGAAGATAACCGGATAACGATCGTCACCAGAGCTGAAGATAATCGTGTGATTGTGGAGGTCAGCGATACCGGGACAGGCATCCCGGAGATGATACGGGACAAACTGTTCGAGCCGTTTTTTACCACCAAAGAAGTGGGAAAAGGGACCGGCCTCGGGCTGTCCATCAGTTACGGTATCATAAAAGAATGCGGCGGTAATATTAAAGCCGGATCGGCCGACGGTGAGGGGGCCCGTTTCACCTTAACCTTCCCGGTGCCATAAACCGTTTCTACAGCGCGGGGTGATCTGGAAGAGCAGTGGCGTAGCGATTGCGGATAGAATTAACCTCTGTGGTAAGAATTGAATATTGGCTAAGTACATGTATTGATAATTACGATAACGTATCAGATAACGAAATCATAAATGTTGACCAAAATAGAGCTTCACCACAGAGCACGCAGACCCGCCCGCCTCGCCTCGCGGCTCGAGTGGCGGGCCGGGGATCACAGAGGCAAACAAAATAATTTTTAATTTTTTCTCTGTGTGCTCAGTGGTCTCTGTGGTGAAAAAATAGTAACAATCATACGTGACCGTATTTACGAATTAGAGCACTAAGCGGAATCCTTGGCATGAACGCAACAAGACAGGACCTCACAGTGTTGCTGGTAGACGACGAAGAAGACATCCGCGATGTCCTGGGGTTGTCATTGGCGGATATGGGATATACCGTGCACACTGCCGAAAACGGCGAGGAGGCACTGCGCATTTTCAATAAAGTCGAACCGCCCATTATACTGACCGATATCAAAATGCCGGGCATGGACGGCATCGAGTTGCTGCAGCATATAAAACGCGAAAATCCGGACACCGAGGTGGTCATGATTACCGGCCATGGCGATATGGATCTGGCCATAAAGAGCCTTAAATACGAAGCCACCGACTTCATAACGAAACCGATCAATGTGGATGCCCTGGAGATTGCTCTTGGAAGAGTGCGGGACAAAATCACAATGAAGCGGCTGTTGAGGGAGTACACCGAAAACCTTGAGCAGCTTGTGCGGGAGAAGACCGAGCTGCAGGACCACCTGTCTTCACTGGGATTGATGATCGGATCCATTTCACACGGCATTAAAGGGTTGCTGACAGGTCTCGACGGCGGCATGTACTTGCTCGATTCCGGGTTTTCCAAAGAGAACCAGGACCAGATTAAGGAAGGATGGGAAGTTGTCAAACTGATGGTTGAGCGTATCCGGAAGCTGGTGCTGGATATCCTTTATTATGCAAAGGAAAGGGATCTGAACTGGGAGCAGGTGGATGCTTTCAGCTTTGCCGGCGATGTGGCCCTGGTGGTGGAACCGAAGATCAGAGAGCATAAAATTGATTTTATTAAAAATTTTGACACGGCCAGCGGAGAATTTGAAATTGATGCCGGTTACGTGCATTCAGCGCTGATGAATATCCTCGAAAACGCCGTAGACGCCTGTACGAAAGATCACACGAAAAAAAATCATAAAATCGTCTTCGGCGTGCACAGGGACCGGGAACACATTGTATTTGAAGTGTCCGACAACGGTATTGGAATGGCCCCGGAAACAACCGAAAAAATATTTACTCCTTTTTTTTCATCCAAGGGGCGTAAAGGAACGGGCCTCGGACTTTTCATTTCAAACAAAATCATCAACCAGCACGGCGGCGAAATCCTGGTTAACTCCACCCCCGGTCGGGGCACACAGTTCACTATTAAGATTCCCAAAATTCCGCCTGAAGCGGTAAAAAAATAGACCCGAAACATCCCACCCGGTGTATATAAAATCCTTGTCTTCAGGTATTTTCCATGTTAATAACGCCTATCCAATAATTTTTATGGGACCATGGTCGTACAAAAGGAGGAAAAATCGATGGCGCAGGGTGCTCGCTTTTTCACAATTGTATCGGTCATCATCATCGGGCTCGTTTTACAGATTTTTCTCGGCTTTGCTGACAGCAGGGATACTCCATCCAGGGCCGTCGTTGGATTTGCCAAAGCCTATTATAATCTGGACAGGTCCATGGCAGACTATTTGTGCAAGGATTTTGCCGCTGAAGAGGATGTTGATGTGGTCGGAAACTATATCAATCGTGTTGCAGATGAGGCGCGCATAGTCGGTTTTGATCTGAAGTACATGAGGAGTTTTCTGTACTCCGTTGAGACTGAAATTATCAGCAAGAGTGAAACAGAGGCAGAGGTCAGAATTACCGCTACAAGAAAGCGCAATATAAATCCGATTTACACGATCATCGGCAAACTGTTTTTTATCGGTGAAACATACAACGTCGATGAAACCTTAAAAGTGATTAAGGAAGACGGCAAGTGGAAGGTATGCGGCAAGGCATTTTCACTGACTGTATAACCTGTATATCGACGTGAAGGCCGACCTCAGGACATCGGCCTCCCACAATAACCCTTTACACCCTTCACTGATTGCCAGATACTCATGGTGCCCGTTTACGCCCGTATTCGCAGGCGAGCGCGTCAGATCGTATCCCGTTTTCCCCAACCGGATTTTTATAAAGACTGTTTCGATGATGTAGAGCGCTCCCGGCATATTTTTGAAAGCGACCCTGTTCTTCATGAGTTAAAAGCATTCCTTAAGAGCCAACTTGAAAATGATTTCGGGCACGGTCTGCAGCATGCGACCAAAGTTGCCCTGGATGCCGGTGCCCTGATGACTGTAGAGGGACAGCTGGCCGGCTACACGGATCGACTCATCGACAGGAGAGTGCTGATCGTTCAAAGCGCCGGC